>JBFGGA010000016.1:0-29340 GCA_041579295.1 Myxococcota bacterium
CAACGGTCCCGGTAGCGGCGATTCAGCGTCCGATTCGGCGTGACCTCGATGTATTCCTTGCCACACTGCAGCACGCCGAGCAGTCTTCCCGCATCCCCGAACGCTGCGCAAAGCCGGCTATCGGAAGCGAGCAGACACCACACTTCCTCGCGCGGTCCGTCTGGAAGTTTCACGCTTCCATCGTGAAAATAACCAAGCTCGTTCTCCGGCACGGGCTTTCCGGTCGGCGCCTTCACGACGATCAGAGGTTTCAATCCTTTCAACACGTAACCGCATACGGGCAAAGGCTTCTCTACACTTTCGGTGAACGATCCCATGTCGACGTAGACGTCCGCCAGGTCCGGTTTGACGAAGAGAAAATGGCCCGTCCGTGTGCGCAGAACGGCTGCGGAGTTCTCGCTCATCGAGAGACAGTTGTTCAGGGAGCCGTCATTTGGAACACACTCGGTTACCAGTGGAGAGGAGACTTGGTCCTTCGAATTCGTCTTGAAAAAAGTGAACTCATTTTTCTTCTCCGACAGGATCTCGAGATCGTCGAGCCCCGTCAGCGTCCGCAGCTCCGCATCCCGCAGCTCCGGGAGTTTGAACCAATAATCGTCCTTCACTTCGGACCAGCAATACTCTTTGTCCGAATAGGCTTCCCGTGGTGTCGCCGGTTTCTTGTGGATATCCCAGCGGCGCCACATATCTCGCGGGAAGTAGTAGAGGATCCTGTCCCGGTAAAAGGGTAGATCCCGCGGCCATCCGGGTACGAGGTCTCTCGCCCCGTTGCGCCCCATCACACCGGAGGGATGCATCTTCATGAGTTTCAGTCCCTCGGTCTCCTCCAGGGACTGGTCGAATATGTGGTGCTGCCATTCGTGAATCAATTTCACGTAGCCCATCGATCCCGCCATCGACAGCGTTCTGGCTCCCTTCAGCCACCATCGGGTCCACGCGACACCTCCGAACTTGGGCTTGATTCGGTTTCTGCCCCTTCCGACTGCGTGATCGCAGTGAAAAACCATGAAGTCGAACTCCCCCTCCTCGTACTTTGCCAATGGACCGGAGAGCTGATCCCCGCGCTCCCGATTCCCCTCGGTGGCACCGCTCAGCGCGCGCGGATGGAGCATCCACGAGTTTGCTTTCGTATTCTGGTACAACGTCTTCTCGATGATCTCCGTCTTCCAGACGGGCCTGATCTCGCCGCACGTATAGGCGAACACGTGGTCTGAGAACTTCTTCATGTTCTCGTCGACGGTGGCGATCACTTCGGGTCGCGCGCTGTAGGTTCCCTGCAGTGGATGCCCGTCCTTGCTCAGGGTAGTCGTGCTGGTCACCCGTACGTCCTTGCAAAAGACGATCAGGAAGCGCATCTGCTTTGGAGGGCGCCGCGAGGCATTTGCCTCGGCCGCATCGAGATAGCAGGCCAGATCCCTCTCGTACGTCCGGTGCCGGTATCGACGGCGAAGCGAAAGGTTCGGCATGACTTCCACGAACTCGCTTCCGTACTGGAGTACGCCGATCGTACCGCCGCCGCCGAAGGCCTCGGGGTGACTGTCCGCTACGGGGAGGAAGGCCCGCAGGTGATCTTCTGCCTTTCCGCGATCGGTGTCTTTCGACATGATGAAGGGTGCGTCGTCGCGCTTTCTCGGATATCTGGGCCGCCTGGCTCGGAGACGGCACTCACTTCGATTTGCGGCTGGGCCGAGTCGTTCAGATATTCGTTCTTCTCTCTCCCTGATGTCAAGCGCTTCCGATCGATCGAGCGCGCATCGGGCGGCGAGTCTTGCGACTCGTGCGAGGCGAGCAGGTGTGTCGGGCAAGACCGCCCACGGCCGCGCGGGATCGGCGACGCGAGCGTGCCCGGCGGCTCCAGCGCGATCCGCCGGCTTCGGCGGCCGCTTCTCGCGATCGTCGTGTGGGGCTCTTCGATTGCGGCCATCGCGCACGGAGCCCGAGAGCGGGGCTGGCGACATCAAGATCGTTCGGCCGACGTCCGATATGGTCAGGCGGTGCGTCGGCTCTCGAGCCGTTGGTGGCAGATGATCCGGCGTACCGGCCGAATCGATCGGCGGAGGGGGCGTTGCAGGCGGCAGAAATCCCGCGAGACGAGGCGAAACGACTGAAAGCCCTGCGAATGCTGGGCGTGCTCGACACGCCCGCGGAGGAGCGCTTCGACCGCCTGACTCGGCTCGCCCGGCGCAGCTTCGGCGTTCCGATCGCGCTCGTGAGCCTGATCGACGCGAACCGGCAGTGGTTCAAGTCTCGGCAGGGCCTCGAAGCGACCGAAACGCCGCGGGATATCTCCTTCTGCGGCCACGCCATCCTCGGCTCAGACACGCTGGTCATCCCCGACGCCCACGCCGATGAGCGCTTCGCCGACAATCCACTGGTCACCGCGGAGCCCTGCATCCGCTTCTACGCGGGCCGACCGATCTCCGCGCCGGACGGCTGCAAGATCGGCACGCTGTGCCTGATCGACTCCGAGCCGCGTTCATTCACGGACGAGGATCTCGAGCTGTTGGACGATCTCGCCGAGATGGTCGAGGACGAGTTGACGGCGTGCCAGATTGCGAGCATCGACGAGCTCACGGGGCTCTCGAATCGGCGCGGCTTCCACGCACTTGCCCAGACGGTTCTCGCACTGTGTCAGCGCCTGCAAAAGTCGGCGTCGCTTCTGTTCATCGACCTGGACGGTTTCAAGCCGATCAACGATCGCTTTGGGCACGAAGAAGGGGATCGGGCCCTGCGCGAGGTCGCCGATATGCTCGTCGATGCGTTTCGCAACTCGGACGTGATCGCCCGGCTCGGCGGGGACGAGTTCGGCGTGCTGCTGACACACGTCTCGGCGGCTGAACTGAAGATCCCGATGGAGCGCTTCGCGCAGCGAGTCCAGCTGCGCAACGCAGCGCCCGAAGCGCGCTATGCGATCGGTTACAGCGTGGGCGTTGCGACTTCCGAACCCGAGCAGCCGCTGTGTCTCGAAGAATTGATGAGCCAGGCGGATCGTCTGATGTACGAGAAGAAGCAGGAGAACAAGCGCGAGGGCGCCCGGAGCTGCTAGGCGCGCAGGTCGCCCGCGCTCGAGGCGCGGTCACAGGAAGCCAGGAAGGCGGTCGATCGTCAGAGCGCGATGCGCCCGTACCACGAAAGATCGGCTTGCTAACGCACCGGGACCGGACGCGCCGCGTGCGTTCGCTCGGATCGGCCCGATCGGCCTCATCGCACCCCATCCCGAATCAACTCCCCCGGATCGATCCGGCTGCGAAGCGCCCAAGCCCAGCGCAACCAAGGCCGTGGGCCCCCGCGAGGCCCTCTGGCCTGGTAGCATCTGATCACCGATCGATTCACCGGGAGAAACGGCGTGCGATATTGGGTGCTGACCGCAGAAGAGGAAGAGCGGATCCATGAGGCCGCGCTGTGCTTGCTGGAGGAGGTCGGCCTCGACGTCGCGCGGCCATCCCTCGTCGCGGAGCTGAGAAAGCTCGGCTTTCCGACGCCCGCGGCGGATCGGGTGTCGATCCCACGCGCGAGGGTTGAAGAGGCATTGAAAGGCGCACCGCGACACGTGCATCTGGGCGCCCGCAGCGCGGACAAGCAGGTTCTGCTGGATGGCACGCGCAGCTTCACGGCCACCGGCGGCTGTGGCTCGAAGACGCTGGACATGGACACGAACGAGGTCCGGTCGGCGTCGTTGGCAGACGTGGCCGCCAGCGCCCGCCTGGCCGACGCCATCGAGCAGTACGACGTCTACTGGACGATGATCAGCGCCCAGGATGTCGAGCCCGCGACGCGAGTGGCGCGCGGATTTCTCGCAGCGCTGCAGAACACCGTGAAGCCGATCCAGATCATCGATGCAACCACGGCCGCGGAGGCGGAAACGCTCGTACTCATGGTCCGGCAGCTCGAGTCCGCGGGCGCCGTGCACGGCCCGCCGGTCTCGATGCTCAACTCCGTCGTCACACCGCTGAGACTCGACCCGGATGGCACCGAGGCTGCGATGGTCTTCGCGCGCGAAGGCCTGCCCGTGGTCTGCTGCAGCATGCCGATCGGCGGCGTCACGGGCCCGGCGACGCCCGCGGGCACCGTGATGCTCGCGCACGCGGAGGTGCTGGCGTTCGTGACGCTGTTGCAGAGCTTCTACCCGGGGTGCCCACTCATCTTCTGCCCGTTCCCGGTTCTCGCAGACCCACGAACGGGCATCACCAACTACTGGGATCCCAGAAGCGAATGGATGTCCTGTGCGGCGCTCCAGCTGGGGCGCAAGACCGGATTGCGCTGCTTCGGCAGCGGTTACTCGTTGTCGCTCGTCTCCACGCCCGACCTGCACACCGGGGGCGGCATGCTGGAGACCTCCACGGTGCTCTCCTTCGAGCAGCTCGTCCTCGACGCCGAGATCGAGCGGGACCTGCGCATCGGGGTCGCCCCGCAGGACACCAGCCCCGATGCGCTCGCCGTGGACGTGGTGCGAAAGGTGGGCCCGGGCGGACACTTCCTCGGCCAGCGACACACCGTTGCCCAGCTCGGGGACTACCCCATCTCGAAGTTCGCCGGGTCTTCTTACGCGATTGGCGCGAACGGCGGGAGCGGCGAGGCGTCGGCGCGCGAGCGCGCGCGCAGCGAGGCGCGGCATATTCTAGAGACCCATCGCGTGGAGCCGCTTGCCGAAGAATTGCTGGCGACGTTGCGCAAGCTCGCCGACGGAGAGCAGCGCGCGGCGGCCGGCACTAGAGCGAGCCCGTCAGGGTCATGAAGAAGCCGTGGTGGTCGTAGCCCAGGTCCGTCAGGTCGTCCGAGAAATCCGTGAGGTTGTACCCCACACCGATCTTGAAGTTCTCGCCGAGGTAGCGCGAAACCGAGAACAACGCACCGGTGCGGCGTTCGTTCAGATCCGTGAGGTTGAGCATCCGCCCCTCCACCAACGCCTCCCAGTGTTCCCAGAAGCGGTAATCGGATCGCACGATGAAGAGGTGGGCGTCGTTCGCGAAGAAGTCGGTGTCCACGCGGTCGAGGCTCACCTCTCCGCGCCGGAAGGCGTACTTTCCGCCCACCGACCACTTTGGCGTCAGATCGTACGAGGCGTCGACTGACAACACGTGGCTCCGCTGGGCGAACTGCGAGGCGGTTCCCTGCGGCGTGATCTGATCGGTCGTCGGCAGGTTTGCGAACCAGGTGTACTTCGCGAGCACGTTCAGGCGATCGTGCTTCACCGGCCGGAACGCGTAGCCGAGCACGGCCTCCGTGTAGCCGCCATCGAAGAATTCGCCCTCGGAGCTGTCGCTGAACGAGTGGTTGAACTTGCCGAGGATCCGCCAATCGGGCGCCACCTGATACCGGAAGCTGCTCTTGAAGAGCCAGGTCGTGCGGTCGGTGTGGCCGCCGTCGAGCTGCTCGCGCTCGTCGTCGCGGTACTCGACCGCGGCCGAGAGCCGAAGATCGTCGAAGCGGTAGCCCGCAGAGAAGCCCCCGGCGCGGCGCTCGGTCTCGGCGTGCGTTCTTCGATCGATCAGCGTGCCGACCTCCCAGTTGGCCGCGACGCTCCAGCGCTCGGAGGGCGAGAGCGTGAGGCCCATCGCGCGGCTGAGCCCGTTCTGCACGCCCGAGTGCTGGAAGCGGTCCTCGACGAAGACGCTTCCGCTGTCGGAGAGGCGCGCGCGCATGCCCGAGATCAGGTTGCCGCGCCGCTCGTGCATGCCGTCGATGCCGCGCTCGTTCTCGAGCGCGTAGCTGATGTAGCGGTGCGTCTCCTCCGTTTCCTGGTAGCGCGTACCGAGCCGGAGCGCGGGGCCGGTCTCGCCGAGCGACACCTCGCCGTCGACGACGAGGCGCTCGTTGATGCGGTAGCTGCCCCCCAGGCCGTAGCGCTCGTTGCGCTCCCGGTTGCCCGACTTCACGAGCGTCGCCTGACCGAACGCGTAGGCCCGCCAGGCATCGCGCGAGTCGTAGCCGAGCTGGACCACGCCATCGGTGCGTTCGCCCTCGTCCTGCGTGACCGGCACGATCGGCGAGTCGTCTCTTCGCCGGTCGTAGCGAATACCGGTGCTCAGGCTCACGTGCGAGTTCACGTCGTAGCTGAGATCCAGCTCCGCTGCGGTGGTGTCGAGGCCGTCCTGCTCGTCGCGTCGATCACCCTTTCCGCGAACCTCGAGCTGCTCGGTGAGGGGCAGCTCGAAGACGCCGCCGTATTGCGTGGTGTCGGTCAGCGTCGCGAAGCCCGGAGCCGCGTAGCCCGCGTCGAGCATCTGCGCGTAGAGCGCGAGACGGCCGCGACCCCAACCCGCGGGCAGGACGTCCGCGAAGCCGATGCTCAGGTCGGCGCGATAGCCGTCGGCCTCGGCCGCGTCGAAGAAGGCGCCCGGCGCGCCGAAGAACTCGAAGCCGCCGTCGTCCGAGCGCAGGGAATTCGAGAGCAGCCCTTCGCTGCGGCCGTATTGGAGCTTCAGCCACGAGTCCGCGCTGCCGCGCACGATGAGATCGCCCGCGTAGAGGCTGCTGTCCGTGCCGTCGTCGTCGTTGCGGTTCGCGGTGACACCGAAGCGCACGTAGTCGCTCAGCCAAACGTGGCCGCGGCCGCCCACCGCGAGCGCATCGAGCTCGTCGAGTCCGGGCGTGAATTCGTACTGGGCGACGAGCCAGACCTCGTCGCCGTCGAGACCCTGGCTGCGCACGAGCGCCCCATCGCTCGCGGTGGACGAGAGCGGCTCGCTGAGCAGCACCCGCCCCTGGAGGTAGTCGATGTCGTAGTCCAGCGTCGGACGCAGGTGCACGACACCCGTGACGAGGCCGGAATCCTTGTCGCGTGTCTCGATGCGCAGCCGCTCCGAGCCTTCGAGGAGGTTCTGCACGCGCAGGTAGTAGAGCGAGCCGCCCGTCCCACGGAACTCGTCTCGGCTCGGCACGGTGCCGGGCTGCGCGGCGAAGCCGTCGAGCACGACGCGCTGCTCACCGAAGCGCGTCGTGTCGAGCGTCTGGTAGTGAAGCTTAGCGCCGTAGAGGCCGCGGTCGACGTGCGCGAGCTCGTTCTCGAGATAGTCGACCTTGAAGTTGCCCCACATCGCGTGGTTGTCGCGCTGACTGAGCTTCACGAAGAACTTGCCCGAGGTCGGCGCGTTCTCTTCGACCGTCCCGTCGTCGCCGAACGTCGGGTAGTAGTAATCGGAATCGATGCGGCGAAAGAGCGCCTCGGGCGTCTTGTCGACGAAGTCCTCGAACAGGTCCTCCACGGGCGCCTCGCGTGTGTCGAGGTGGGCCGTGAGGTTCCAGTCGTCGCCGAAGCGACCCTTCACGAAGAACGCCAGCCGCCCATCTGCGTTCGAATCGCGGTCGAAGCTCGAGCCGCCGCCCTGCAGCGCATCTTCTGCGCCGCTCGTGATGCCCGTCGAGAGCGTGAGGTCCGCGATGCCGGTGTAGAACCAGTCGCCGCGCTCGACCTCGAGGTCGCGCAGGAACAGCTCGCCGCTCCCCTCCGAGTCGAGCACAGCGACCTCGACGGTCTGCATGCCCTGCGGCAGCACCACCTCGCCGACGAAGTTGCCGCGCTCGTCGGTCGGAACGGGAGCGCCGGCCAGCCAGACCGTGTGGCCGGGCGGCACGCCGCTGCCGGCAACCCGCACGCTGCCCGCACCCGCGAGCGGGATGCTCCGCTGCAAGCGACCCGTCTCGCCGTAGCCCGCGAGCAGCGGATGCGGAGCCGTCGGGGCGGCGCCCGGCTCCCGCGCGGCGGCTGCGGCGGAGCCCTGCGCGGCCGCAGCGCCCGGCACGAGCCAGAGCCGCTGCGGCGCGGTCTCGTCGAAGCGGCCCTCGGCGTCGTACGCGCGCAGCACGAAGCTCAGCTCGCGCACCGGGGTTGCGGCGAGCTCGGCGCCCGGCTGCCAGCTCGCGGCGCCGCTCTCGTCGACCTCGATCACCGCGAGCGGCTCGGCCTGCGGTGACTTCCCGCGCTCGAAGATCCGGACCTCGGAGCGCTCGATGAAGTGCGGGTAGTTCGTGTACATGCGGAAGCGCACGCCCGATCCGTTCGGAGCGGCGGCAGCCCCGGGCGCGGCGCTCGCCGAAGCCGCCGCATCGATGGAAGTGGCGGCGCCCCCGGGCGCGGCGCTCGGACCCGACGGCGCGACCACCGCGCCCGCGCTCGACGTCACGCTGAGTCGCGGCGTCACCGCGAGGTCGTCGAACGCGAAGCGGATGTCGGCGACGTCGAGCGCCACGTCCGTGCAGCGCTGGATGTCCGCCGAGCTGCGGCTCGGGTCGTCGAGCGGCTCGCCGTCGACGGTGATGTGCATCGGGTTGAGCGCGAGCGGACTCTTCGCGCGCAGCTCGCGCACAAACGGCGTGATCTCGACGCCGTCGAGGTCGTCGATCGGGCGCGGCTCGTCGTAGACGACCTGCACGGCCACGTGGTCGGTGTCGCCCTGGAAGAAGCCCGCGTTCACCACGTCGTTCGAGTGCACGTAGCCTCGGCCCTCGTGCTCGGCCTCTACCTCCGGCAGCTCGGGTGCGTCGAGCACCTGGTCCATCGCGCGGCGTGCGCGCGCGGCCGAGAGCCCCACGTCGTCGCCGTAGACGGCGGCGGTGCGGCGATCGAGCCGCTCGTTGCGCGTGTAGCCGACGAAGCGCAGGCGCACGTTGTGCGCGTCGGGCAGCTCGCGCGCGACGGCGTCGAGCGCGCGCCGAAGCGCCACCCCGTAGTCGACCGGAATGCGCGGCTCGCCGTTTTCGATCGCGATCGGCTCGATGCGGCCATCGGGCGGCTCGTAGATCTTCGTGACGAGCTCGGCACCGGCCGGGTCGGGGCACGGCTGGGGCTCGTCGGGCAGCTCCTGCAGCGGGTCGTCGTACCAGAACTCGACTTCGATGCGCCGGTTGAGCGCGCGGCCGCGCTCGGTCGCATTGGACGCGACCGGCGAAGCGGTCCCGCGGCCATCGCTCGCAATCGCGGCGGTCGGGAGCTGCAGCCCGTCCTGCACCGCGCGCGCCACGCGGTGCGCGCGGGCCTTCGAGAGCGCGAGGTGCGTGCCGTAGATGCGCGCGGCCCGGCCCTCGAGCGGCGCGTCGTCCGTGTAGCCGGTGAACTTCACCGTCACGTTCTGCCGATCGCGCAAGTTGCCGAGCGCCTGGCGCACTTGCTCCACGAAGTCTTCCGGGACCCCCGCGGCGTCCTCCGCGATGTGCAGCGGCGCGATCAGGTTGCGGATGCGCGCGCGGCGCGCGTGGCCCTCGCGGTAGCGCAGCTTGCAGACCGTCTCGGTGCGACAGATCTTCACGCGCTTGACCTCGTTCGCAAGCACGACGTCCTGCGTCGCGAGCGCTTCGCGCGGCTCGTCGTACCACACCTCCACCTCGACGCGCCGATTGCGCGCGCGGCCCGCCTCCGTCGCGTTGCTCGCGACCGGCTCGCTGTCTCCCGCGTACGCAAAGGAGACGGCTTCGGGCGGGAGCGCGAGTGCAGACTTCAGATACTCGGCCACCTCGCCCGCGCGCTCGCGCGAGAGACCCTCGTTGTCGCCGTAGACGGCCGCGAGCGCGGGGCGGAGCGGCTGATCGTCGGCGTGGCCCACCAGGTGCAGGCGTACGTTCTCGAGATGGCGCATTTCGTCGAGCACTTCGCGCAGCTGCGCGACGGAGCTCGTCGGGATGTCCGCGACGCCCGACGGAAAGCGGATCGGCGGTACCACGCCCTTGAGCTTGACCGTCTCGGCGCGCTCGGTGACGACCTCGCGCGGCTCGAGTCGATCTCCCGCGTCGGTCGCGAGCGTCTCGGGATCCTGCGTCCAGGTCGTGAAACCATTGGGCGACAGGTGCCGCTCGGTCGCGGCGCCCGGGTCCACGTCGCGCATTGCGGAGCGGCGGAACGGGGCCGCGAACGCGTCGGCGATTGCGCCTCCGAGCCGCGCGGCGATCGAGTCGCCGGCCGGCGCGCCGCGTCGCCAGTAGATCTCGGACTCGACCAGCAGCGGCTCGTCACTGCGCTCGCTCCAGCGTCGCGTCACCTCGTCCTTCACGCTCGCGAGGCGCCGATCGACGAGTGCGGCGTCCTCGAGGTCGGCCACGTAGGCGAGCCGAAGCGTCGCGGGGGCCTCGCTGAGCGCTTCGAGCAGACGGTCGAGGCGCGGAAGCCACTGCTCGCGCATGGCGCTCGTGCCCGGCTCGAACACGGCATCCGCGAGGTCCAGCCCGACGACCCGGTGAATCGATGCGCCGAAGTCGAAATGCAGCGCCTTGCCCGCGGTGGCGCGCTTTACCTGGGTGGCGCGCGTCGACATCCGGTAGCCGGACGGCAGCGAGCGGTCGTCGAGCTTGAGGCTGAAGTTGCTGCCGCGGTCCTCGTTGGGCGTCACCGCGCAGGTGATGTGGAAGCGGCCGTGCGGATCGGTCGTCGCCGCGAGGCCGCGCGCCGTCACGACGCGCACCCCGGCGAGGCCGCGCTCGCCCGGCTGCTGCGAGCCGTTGCGGTTGCGATCGTCGAACACCTTGCCGAGCACGTCCGTGCACGCGATGTCGGGATCCGGCGCGACGCGCACCGTGGCGTGCGCCTCGCCCGAGAGCGCGTTGCCCGTCAGGCTGCTCACGGCTTGCGCGCGGTTCGTGAACGTGCCGTCGCCCACACCGGCGCCCACCGCGAGCAGCAGCACGACGCGCCGTGAGTCGGCGCCCTCGATGCCGATGTCGGCGAAGACGAGCTCGCGCGCGGCCGCGTCGTGGGTCAGCTCGGTGGCCCTGCCGTCGACGCGCGCCGAGCCCTCGACGTAACGGAATCCCGCCGGGTAGCGGTCGACCAGCGAGAGGTCCGGGATCGGCGACGCGAGCTCGTTGCGCAGCACGATCTCGTAGGGCACGAGGTCGCCCCGAGTCACTTCGCGCGAGGGCGTGGTCTTGCTGATCGCGAGATTTCCGAAGATCACCGGGTCGACGGGCAGGTGGTTGTTGAAGAGCTGGCTCGTGCCGGGCCGCGCGCTCGCGTCGAGCGCGAGGTGCGCGTGGTACGAGGTGCCCGGAGAGCGCGCGAGCACGGCGGGCGGCGGCGGCAGCGGGGAGGGCTGCATCTCGCAGTGCTCGGAGGTGGCGCCCACCGCGTCGGCCGGGCTTCCCGGACAGCTCGGCACGTCGAACGGCGCGGTCGAGCCGTCGGTCTCCGGCGGAATGATCTGCGACAGCCCGCTGTCGAACGCGCCGCCGGCCGGCATCGAAAGCGCGATCTCGTAGTCGGCGCCGCTCGCGCAGGCCGCGTCCGAGAAGTTGAGGTCGAACTTGTAGTAGCCGTCGCCGCGCGTCACCTGACCCTGCTGGGCCGGATCGTCGAAGCAGCCCGCGGGCAGCGCGCTTCGCGTCGCCGCGTCGAGCATTCTGAGTATCGCACCCGCAACCGGCGAACGCCGGAGCGAGTCATAGACGACGCCGTTGGGATCGATCGGCAGGTTGAGGTCCTGCAGGTTGGAGCCGGGCGTCACGACGACGTCGTCGATCCGCTGCAGGTCGTCGGTGAACGGCGAGTCCGCGCGGCCGAGTGCGGCGCTCGATGCCGTCGCGCCGGGCCCGCTGAAGCGCAGCGCGTACTGGTCGCCGTTGCGATCGTTGGGCGCGACGCCGGCGATGCTCCAGAGGCCGGTCGCACCCGTGAGCGCCGATTGCACGGCCTGGCCGTTGCGCAGCAGCTCGACGCTCCAGTTCGCGAGCGCGATGTCGCCGCCGCCGCGCGCGTCGTCGAAGTCGGTATCGTGCCAGACCGCGCCGTTGAGCGCGCCGACGCCGGGCGTGCCGCCCAGGTCGATCGACACGCTCGCGCTGGCCGTCTGCGGCGGCGTGTTCCAGCGGACGACGCCCGTGTTCACGATCGCAGTTCCGATCGAAAGCCCTGGATCGATCGCGGCGCGGAAGCGCAGCACCGCGGAGGCACCGGGCTCGAGCGGGCCATGGCTGCCCGCATAGTCGGCCGTCAACACCGAGCCGACCGCGCTCACGCCGGCCGGCAGGCCGTTGAGCGTCGCGGAGCCGGCCACGTAGCCGAGCTGGCCCGCGACTGGGGCGTCGAGGTCGTCGGTGATCACGACGTCCTGCGCGGCGATCGTCGCGACGTTCGTCACGCGCACCTCGTACTCGAGCTGTCCGCCCGCGAGCGCCGCGCCGCCGCCCACGACCGCAACCTGTTTGGCGATCAGCAGCTGCTGACCCGGGCCCACCACGACCACCGTGGGCTCGGGGCCGGTGGCCGGATTGCCGTCGCCGTCGCTCAGCAGGCCGGGCAGCTCCGCGGTGGAAACGACGGCCTGGTTCGAGATCAACGTGCCGCTCGGCGTTCCGGCGTCGACCTGCAGGTCGAACTCGATCAGCGCGCTCTCGCCCGGGCTCAGCGTGCCGCCGCCCGCCCCGGGGAGCGGCGGCGTCTGGTCCGACGAGGCGATCGCGATGCCCGCCGCAAGCGGTGAGGTTCCGCCGTCCGGTACACCCACGGCGATCCCGTTGAGCCGCAGCGAATCCGCCACCCAGGTCGTGTTCGCGGGCACCGCGTCGCTGAGCCTCGCGCCGGTTGCGGGAATCGGTCCGCTGTTGGTGACGGTGATCGTGTAGTGGAGGACGTCGAGCGGGTCGACGACGCCCGGCGATCCGCCGTCGACGCCGATCGCGACGCGCTTGGGCGCAAAGAGCAGCGGCGCGTTGCCCACCACGTCGCGCGTCGGATCGTCGGCGATCGGCGTGCGCGGGTCGTCGGAGGGCTGGTCGATCACGCCGCCGAGCGGAGCGCTCGCGAAGGCCTGGTTCGCGATCACCGTGCCGTCGGGCACATCCGGGTCGATCACCACGTCGAAGCTCAGCGTCGCGACGTCGGTGCCGAGCACTCCGTCGGCGCGCAGCGTGCCCGGGGTCGGGTCGCTCGGCGCGTAGATCGCGATGCCGGCTTCGAGCGGTGCTGCGCCGCCGGCGCCGTCCGGGACCGGTGCGCCGTTGAGCGTGGTGCTGCCCGCGACGTAGGTCGTGTCGACCGGAATCGCGTCGCGCAGCAGCGCGTCGGTTGCGTCGCTGTCGCCGACGTTCTCGACCTCGATCGCATAGCGGAGCGTCTCACCCGCGAGCAGCACGTTTGGGTCACCGGTCAGATCGGTCGAGATCTTTTCGACGCGGAACGCGGCCGCCGATTCGATCAGGACGCGCGTCGGATCCTCGTCGTCGGCGACGTTCGGATCGGCGACGCCGTTCACGTTGGGATCGTCGCTCTGCGCGATCGCGACCCCGCTCACGAGCAATTGCGACTGGTTGCTCGCGTAGCTGCCGTTCGCGAGCACCGGCGCGAGCGCAATCTCGAACTCGACCAGCAGGCTGTCGCCGAGGCCGCCGAGACTGAGGTTTCGGATGTCGAGCAGCCCGGTACCGCTCGCGCCGCCGCTGGCGCTCGTGTTGCTGGTGTCCGCGCCGGCCGGTGCGGAGACGAGCGTCAGCGTACCCGCCTGGAAGGCGGGTGTCGCGTTCAGGCGGTCGAGCTCGTCGCGGATCTCGAAATCGCCGGCGCTGACGTCGCTCAGGTTCTCGACCCGCAGGCGGTAGCGCAGCGTCTCGCCCGGGCTCGCGACGCTGGCCGGGTCGTCGCCGCGCGTCGTGTTTGCGACCGTCTTGTCGAAGCGCAGCACGGCCAGGTTCGCGACGACGCTGTGCGCGTCTTCGTGGTCGAGAATGCCCACGGTGCCGTCGCTGAGCGTTCGCGCGTACTCGCGCGCCGCATCGTTCGGTGTGGAGACGTCGAGGCCAAACCACTGCGTCGCGCCGGCGATGTTGGTCAGCGCGGCATCCTGCTGGGTGTCCGCATCGAGCTGCGCCTCGTAGCTCACGATCAGGCGCTGATCGGGGCCGATCGCGGCCGCGGGTGTCAACATCTGGACCACCCACGCGCAGCTGGGCGCCGCGTCGAAGCTCACCGCGAAGTCGCTGCCGGCGGTGAGCGCGGGCGCGACGGGTGTCACGCCGTCCGCCTCGAAGAGCTGCGCGGAGACCTGCGCGGGCGCGGCGTCGCACATGCCGCCCTCGGCCTGGTTCGGCAGCAGGTCGTCGATGCGGGTGGCGTACGCGGGCGAGCTGCCGACGTTGTGCACGTTCATCGTGAATGTGCCGGGTACACCGACACGCATCTGCACCGGCCCGCTCTTCTCGAGCGTGAGCTCCGGCTCGACGATCGTCATCGCCGCGGTCGTGCCCGCCTCGCCGGGCCGCCGGCTCCCCTCGTCGCCGTCGATCAGCGCGTAGCTGTAGGCGGCCGTGTTCGCAAACGCGAGCCCCGCCACGTTCGTCGCCGTGTCCAGCAGCAACACGCTGATGTCGACGACGATCTGCTCGCCCGCAGGGATGTCGATGCCCGAGAGTGAGTCCTCGATTGCGAGATTCGTGTCCGTGCCGGAATTGACGGGTGTCCAGCTGCCCGAGCCGGAGATCCTGGCGACGCCGAGAAATCCCAGGTCGGCGGCCGAAGCCGTCAGGTCGTCGAGAATGCGCACGTCGTAGAGCGGCGCGCTGTGCGGCGTAGCGGGCACGGTGATCCGGTAGCGGAAGACTTCGCCGATCGTCGCCGTGGCTTGCGTGTTGGCCTTGAGCAGCGCGGGAGGTGGCACCGCCTCGACGACGAGCTGCGTGGGGTCCTCGTCTCCGGGCACGTCGGGGTCGGCCTGGCCGTTGACGTTGGGATCGTCGCTGTCGGCGAGTTTCACGCCGGCGACCAGGTCGGCCTGGTTGGTGATGACGGTTCCATCGATCGCGGTCGGATTCACGACGATGTCGAATTGAATCTGGACCTCGCTGCCCGCCGGGGCATCGAGGTTGCGGACGTCGAGAATTCCCGCGGCGTTGGTTCCGCCGTTGGGGTTCGTGTTGCCGATGTCGGCGCCCGGCGGGATGCTGCCGGGCACGAGCGCGAGCGACCCAGGCAGAAATACCGGCGTGGCGTTGAGCGCGCCGAGATCGTCGAAGAACGTGAAGCCGCCGAGCGCGACGTCGGTCGCCTGCAGGCGCAGCGTGTAGCGCAGCGTGTCCCCCGGCGCCGCGGTGGCCGTCGGGCTCGCTCCGGTGGTGAGGTTCGCGACGGTCTTCTCGAAGAAATAGCCCGACAGCGCGACCGTGACCGTGTGGGCGTCCTCGTGGTCGGGCGTGCCGACCGTGCCGTCGGTCAGCGCGCGCGCAAAGCGCACGCGGTCCAGATTGCCGCTGTCGCCGTTGAACCACGCGATCGCTCCCGCGACGTTGGTGAGCGTCGCGCCGTCCTGGCTGTCGGCGTCGAGCCGCGATCGGTAGCGGACGATCAGGCGCTCGCTCGGGCCGATCGCGCCCGCGGCCGTGAGCGCTGTCACTGTGAGCTCGCAATCGGGCGCAGCGTCGTATGCGAATGCGAGATCGATGCCGGGCGTGAGTGGCCCCTTGCCCGGGATGGGCGTCACGCCATCGGACGCGAACACCTCTGCGCTCAGCAGCTCGGGCGTGGTGTCGCACATGCCGCCCGTGGCGCCGTCGGGAAGCCGATCGAGCAGCGTGACGTCCCAGGCGTCGCCGAGCCCGACGTTCTGCACATCGATCGCGAACTCTCCCCATTCGCCGAGGTTGAGCGTCCGCCCGAGCGTCGCGGGCCCCGTCTTCGTCACCACCAGCTCGGGCGCCGCGATCGTGAGCGGCGGCGAGATTCCCCACTCGCCCGGCAGGGGCTCGTAGTAGATGCCATCGATCAGTCGTCCGAAGTCCCACTTGGCGGTGTTGACGAACTGCGTGCCCGGCGCATTGACGGGGGAGTCGTCGAGAACGACGGTGATCTCGACCTCGATCTGCTGACCGGCCGGGATGATCGGAAAGTCATCGAGCGTGAGTACACCGCCCACGTTCGAAAAGGTGTGCGATACGGGTGCGCCGCTGTCGCGCCAGTAGGCGACGTGGCTCAAGTAGGTGAGATCCACGCCCGTGGCATTGAGGTCGTCCCAGACGGTCACGCCGTGCAGGTCGTTGATCGAGCCGCTGGTGTTGATGACGCTGCCGGTGGCCGGATCGAACAGCACCGGCATCGTGAGCGTGTAGGTGAATGGCACGCCCACGGCCGCGGTGGTCTGGCCCGCCGGATTCTGCTTGTCGATCTTCTCCACCGCGATCAGCAGGTTCTGGCAGCCCTCCTGGATCGAGGTCGAAGAGCCGTTGACGAACCAGATCTTGTGGCCCGCAACCGAGTTGCAGGCCATCTGCCCGGTGTGCACGACGTTGTCGAAGACGACGAGCCAGCGCTCATCGGTCTGGCCGGGTTGCGTGAGGAAGCTGAAGTTGGTGCCGAGCGGGCTGGCGGCCGGAAAATTCCGGATCGTGCAGCTGCGGTCGATCTGGAGCTGCGAGGGCGCGATGTCGCCCGCGAAGCCGTCGATCACTCCGCCCGGGTACTCGGAGCAGTCCGCCGCGTACGCCGAGCCCGCCGCGCCCAACAGCAGCAACATACCGATCGAGAGCGCAACGATTCGCCCGACGCGCGAAGTTCGTTCGGCGCGCGGTGCGCGCTCTGCTCGCGAGCTTCGCTTTGCGTGCGAAATTCGACCTGCACGCAAGCTTCGGCCGGCGCGCAAAATTCTCCGTGCGCGCGAGCTTCGACCGCTGCTACTTCGGTTTGCGACGACCCGCGCGGACATCGGCTCCCCTCACGCCGCCGGCAGGAAGTCGATCGGGTAGAGGATCGTGATCGCGGGGATCCCGTCCTCCGCGCCGAAATCGAAGGTCTTCACCCGGTCGACCACTTGCGCCGCGAGGTTCGGCGCCTTCATGTCCGAGCTCTGTACCTCGCAGAGCGAGACGCTGCCGTCCGGCTCGATCGTCATGCGCAGCACGATTTGCCCCTGGAGCGTGGGATCGCGCCGCAGCTCGCGGTTGTAGAGGCGGTAGAGCGCCGCCTTGTGGCGGTCGAAGACGATCTGGATCGCCTCGTCGGTGCGCGCCGAGCCGGGACCGCCGGCGAGCGGTCGGTCCGCGCCGCCCCCGAGCGCGCCGATTCCGCTCGTGGCGCGCGCGACCTCCACGCCCGCGATCCCGGTGCCGCCCGCGCCGCCGACGTCGCGGCTCAGCGCCGCGAGATCGATGCCGCCGCTCGAGCCGGGGCCGTCCGCGGTGACGAGCGAGCGCGTCGCCCGACCGCTCGCGAGCTCGCCCGCGCGCGTGATGCGCGCCCGCGAGCCCAGCTGTGCGGGCGCCGCGCTCTCGGCGAGCGTCGAGAACTGCTCGCGGAACGCGAGAATTCCCTTCGAGCGCGCGTCGGGTCGCGGCGCCGGCTCGCTGGCAGCGGGATCGGGTGTCCCCTGCTCGGCGAGCAACGGCTCGTCCTCGATCCGCTCCGGCTCGCGCGGCTTCGGCGCGAGCTTCTGCACGGGCGGCGGCACGCGCTCTTCGATCAGCCGCGCGAAGCGGGCGGGCACCTCGATCAGCTCCCAGCGTTCCGGAATCGGCAGCGGAATCCACGGAAGCAGCACGCCGAGCACCAGCGCGACCAGCAGCGAGGTCGCGAGTGCGCGGTGGAAGCGCCGATCGTCTTCATGGCCGCGCGTCCACGGCATCACGGTCGGGCGATCGGGCAGCGGGCTCGACTCGCGCTCGATGATCCACTCGAGCTCCCGCTCCTCTTCCGCGCGCTTCAGCTCGTAGAGATCGTCCGCGAGAAACTCGCCGTTCTCATCCTCGCGCTGGATCTGCGCGAGCAGGCTCTGGCGTCCGGCGTCGATCCGGTCGAGCTGCCGCTGGAAGGCGTCGACGCGCGCGCGCACGGCGCCGATGTGCGCGCGCCCCGCGGCGACGCCCCCGATGCCATCCCAGAACAGATCGGCCGCCTGGCATTCCTCGAGTTTTTCGAGCCCTGCGCAGACGTCGTGCAGGAGCGCGTTTCGCTCGCGCTCGACTTCGAGCTCACCGAGCTCGCCATCGAGCACGCGCAGCTCGTGCGCGAGCTCGTCGCGGCGCTTGCGCGACTCTTCGAGCTCGCTGCGCAGTCTGTCCTCGGCTTCGGGGTTCGCGTCGTTCAAGGTTTCCACCTGATCTAGGAGGCCCGAGCAGGCTGCTGTCGGTACGCGGTCTGCGGGGCCTTCTGAAGCACCGCGAGCGAGATGCGCCGATAGCCCTCGGCGGTGCAGGTCGACATCACCTTCTTCACCACGCGGAAGGGCACCGACTTGTCGGCGAGGATCGTGACCTCCTGGCTCTCGGCGACCCGCTGCGTGCGCAGCCCGATCACGCTCTGGCTCACCTCGGCGAGCCGCGCTCCGATCGGCGCCACGTTCTGCGCGTCCATGCTCAGCAAGTCGCTCGTGTTGATCACGACCTGGCCCTGCACGGTGATCTGCTCTGGGCTGATGAAGATCACGACGGTCTCGCGCGGCTTGTCCTCCACGACGGACGCCGGCAGCGTGATCTGCTTGGGTGTCTCGAGCACCTCCGTGGTCGCCGAGTTCACGAGCAGGAAGAACACGAGGATCGTGAACACGTCCATCAGCGACGTGAGGCTGATGCGTGTCACCAGCTGTCGATTGCGCGACATGCGCTTCATTCGGCGCGAATTCTTCACGGTGCGTCTCCAATCGAGATGTCGCTGAACAGCGCGACGCGCACGGGCTCGGACCCCTCCTCGCTCGGCAACGCCGCGCTGCGCACGACGTCCATCACCTGGATCAGGTGGTCGTAGGCGATGTCCGGCTCGAGCAGCACGGAGGCGCCGTCGTGCCCGGGGTGCTGCCGCTTGAGCGCGACCACGTGCTCGGACAGCTCTTCGAGGTCGTAGGCGCCGTCGACCTTGGGGATTCTCGCGATCACGGCTTCGTTGCGGGCGAGCTCGAGGCCTGCGTCGCGCACGACCACCTCGATCCTGAGCGCGGGCTCGTTCGCCGTCGCGCCTCCCGCATGGCTCGGAAGGCTCAGCTCGACGACCGTGATGCGCGAGAACACCGCCGTGATCAACAGGAACGGCACGAGCACCACCATCAGGTTCAGGAAGGTGGTCATGTCGAGCTCGCTCTGCTCGGCCCCGCGCCTACGGTAGTGGTGTCGCCGCCGCACGGGACTAGGCTCCGCTCTCGACCTGCCGCCGGGCATTCGCGGAGATCACGTTGAGCGCCTTGACCGACGCCATCTCGAGGCTGTCGATGATCTGGCCGGTCTTGGCGATCAGCACGGAGCTCGTCACGAGCAGCGGGATCGCCACCATGAGCCCGAAAGCCGTCGTGTTCATCGCGACCGAGATGCTGGCCGACAGCAGATCGGCCTTCTCGGCCGGGTTCGCGTTGGCGACCGCGGTGAACGCCGAGATCAGGCCCATGATCGTTCCCAGCAGCCCGAGCAGCGTCGCGATGCTCGAGGCGAGCGCCACGTAGGGCGTGCGCTTCTCGAGCTGCGGGATGATCTCCATCATGCCCTCTTCCATCGCGATCTCGATGTCCTCTCGACGTCGTACCGCCCCCTGACGCGCGAGACCGAGCTCGAGCAAGCGCGAGATCGTCGAGCCGTCCGTGTCCGTCATCTGGCGCGCTTCGTCGAAGCTGCCGTTCGTGAGCGCGGGCTGGATCCTGCTCCAGGCGCTCTCGTTCTCGGCGGTCACGCGCGTGAGCGTGACGTAGCGTTCGATCGCGATCGCAGTTCCAACTGCGAACACGATCAGGATCGGGTACATGAACGGTCCTCCCGTCACGAAGAACCCGACGATTGAGTAGATCAAGTCCATGGTTGCGTTCTCCTGAGCACGAACATCGTGCGAATCACTCCTGTGTGCCGGATCGAATCCGGTAGTAGTCGAGTCCGCGCTGGAACACCTCGCGGTCCACGGGCTCCCTTCCGTCGTCGAGTGCGCGGGAGACTTCGAGCGTGTCCCCCAGCTCCGAGCTCTTCCACGGAACGATCACGAGCGACTTCGGGGCCTCGTCGTTTCCGACGATCGACATACCGGAAAGAACCTTGTCGTCGTCTTCGCCAGAGGCCCCTCGTGGCACAACGCCAGCGAGGAGCAGCATCGAGACGGCAATCACTCCATCGCGCAGACATCCCATCGTCACTGCCTCTCATCCGCCGGCTGCTTCGCGATGCGATTTCGCAGATCCGCAATCCACATGGCGACGGTTTCGTCGTCTGGAAAATCCTGGGCGTAGCGCTCGTAGTGTTCGATCGCGCAGTTCAGATCGAGCAGATAGAGGTCGCAGAGGATGGCTAGATTGCGCCGCGCGTAGTGGAAGTCGGGCGCCACGCTGAGCGCCTGCTCGTAGCTCGCGCGCGCTTCCTGGAAGCGCCCTTGCCGGCGCAACACCATGCCGAGCTCGTTGTGTGCGACGGGGTGGCGCGGACTCAGCTCGATCGCGCGCGCGACGCTGGCTTCCGCGCGCTCGAAGTCTTCGATGCGGCGATACGCGATGCCGAGGTTGATGTGCGCGGAGGCGAGCTGCGGCGCGGCATCGGTAACCCACAGCAGCTTCTCGATTCCGCGCTGGTTCTGCCCCTCCGTGAGCAGCCGCACCGCTTCGGCGAAATCGCCGCGCACGCCGGAGCCGACCCGCACGCGCTGGGTGATCGTGAAGTCGCCGTCCGGCCCGCGTTGGATCTGCGACGGAGCCGACCCGGTCGAGCTCGCACACGCCGCCGAGAGACTCAGCGCGGCGATCGGTGCCAGCGCGCGGCGCATTCGGTCGATCGACGGTTTGCGGATGCCCATCATCTAGTACCTCGCCGCCACCGCGCCCTCGAGGCTGTCGGGCGCCCGGTCCGATTCGCGCTCGGATTCCGCCTCGGGTGCGAGCGGGCTTGCGCCATCGGGCTCGATCGATTCCGGCGAGTCGGCGTCGTCGTTCGAATCGGTTGCATCGATCGAATCGGTCCTCTCGACCGAAGCATCTGCATCGGCCGAGGCGGGCGCGTCCGTCACGGCTGCTGCGTCGTTCGCATCGATTGCGTCGCTCGCATCGCTGGCATCCGCTGAAGCGGGCGCATCGGACGCAGCGGCTGCATCGGGCGAATCGGTTGCACCGATCGAAATGGCTGCGCCGGACGACGTGGCGGCGTCGCTCATGGGTCCGAGCGGATCGGCCGCCGGGCGTCGCGGCGCCTCGAACGCGTAACGATCGACCGAAGCGACCAACCCGCTGCTCTGTTCGAATTTCGCGTAACGGCCGGGCATCAGCTCGGCGACGCGGGCGAGGCTCCGCTCGATCCAACGGTTGTAGACGCCCGCGCTCATCAGCTCGAGGTTCTTCTCGTGCACCTCGATCGCCTGCTCCTCGAACGGGAATGCCTCCTCCTCGAGGACGCTCTCGTAGTGGACCAGCTCGGCGGGTGCGAGATCCGTCGGGCGCTCGGAAGCGAGCAGCGCTTCGCTGAAGTTGCGATAGGTCTCGGCGATGTAGAAGGTGGCGGCCGCGGTCACCTCGCCGACCGCGTAGTCGACGAGGCGCCCGAACGCGGAGAGGGCCTGGTCCATCAGGCGTCGCTTCTCCGCGAGGCTGTCGGCGAACGGCTGGACGAGTCGGACCGCGACGAAGCGGTCGTGGTACCCCTCGGTCAGCACCAGCGCCGAGCGCGCCGCGAGATTTCGGATGCGATCGGTGCGCTCCGCACCGGCCGCGCGATCGGCCTCGACGATCCAGCGCAGCTGGGCGAGCCGGCTCTCCTCGTCGCCGAGCTCGCGGTGCAGCGCGGCGATCTTGAAGCGCGTCTCCACGGCGAGCTCGAGGGGCTCGGGATAGTCCTCGACGTAGCGCTGGTAGGCGACCAGAGCGCGCTCCCGCGCCCCGGCCTGCTCGTAGAGCTCGCCCGCCACGAGCAGCGCCTCGTGGCGAACGCCCGCGTCCTCGGCCGCGATGCGCTCGTACTCTGCGGCGGCGCGCTCGAGTTCGCCGCGCTGCTGGTGGATGCTCGCGAGCTGCTTGTTCGCCTCGCCGCGCAGCTCGTGATCGGGATGGCTCTCGCGGAACACCTCGAGCACCCGCACCGCTTCGTCCCAGGCCTCGAGGCGGATCAGCGCCGCGCCCGCGTCGAACTCGGCCGCGGGCCGGATCGCCGAGCCCGGCGCGACCTCCGCCACGCGCAGGAAGTGATCGGCCGCCGCGCGATGGTCTGCGGCCTCGCTCGCGAGCTGTGCCTGCTGGTAGATCGCGGCCGCGAGATTGTCGACGACGGCCTGCCGCGACTCGTCGTCGTCGGCCGTCAACGCGAGCACCCGAGCGTACGCCTGCTCGGCCTGGGGGTAGTCCTCGAGGCCGAACGCCGCGTGCGCGATCGCGAGCGATGCCGAGCGCAGAATCGGGGTTTCCGCATCCGGGTAGGCGGCGAGCAGGCGGCGGCCGTTCTCGATTGCCGATTCGTAGCGCCCCATCTCATAGAGGTCGTCGACCGCTGTTCCGAGCACGACGGCCGCGTGCTCGTGTGACGGAAACGCGTCGACGAAGCGCAGCGTGCTCGCGACCGCGGCCTCGCGAATCGCGTCGCGCCCCGCACCCGACGCGCGCTGCTGGTGCTCGCGGTGCGCGAAGATCGCCGCGTAGCCGGCCTCGGAAGCCCGCTCGTGCGTGGGGTATTCGTACGCGGTGCGCTCGTACTCGCGCGCCGCGCCGCCGAAATCCTCGTGCTCGAGCAGCAGACCCGCGAACTGGTGATGGGTGGCGGGCGCTTCCTCGGCCTCCGGGAAGGACCGCAGGAACGCGCGGTACCAGCGTTGCGCCTCGTCGAAGCTCGCCGTCGCTTCGTCGGCCTGCTCGGGGTCCTGGTAGGCGGCGTGGTAGTGGCTCGCGAGATCGCGCAGGTTGCCCTCGAGGTAGGCGACGACCTCGGGCGCTTCGGCGACCGGGAAGTGTCGCCAGTACTCGGCGTCGAGTGCGTAACGCGCCGCGAACTCCTTCTTCGCCGCCAACACGAGGATCGGGAAGCCGCCGGCCTCGTAGATCTCGACCACGCGCATGCCGAAGTGCGGCGCCGAGCGGTGCTGCGGGTGTAGCGCGACGAAGGCCTCGTAGGCGCTCGCGGCATCCTGGTAGCGGAGCTTCTCGAGGTAGAACTCGCCCAGATGGTGGTAGACGAGGTCCTCGTAGCTGCGGCTGCCGTTGCCGGCGAAGTACGCGGTGACGGCCTCGGGGCCCCCGAGGTTCGAGAAGCTCAGGCTCAGCACGCGGAACGTGTCGGCGATCCGCCGGCTCGCGTCCTCGTTCTCGGTCTGGTCGAAGTCGTAACCGGTCGAGACCTTGTAGTCGAGCAGCGCAAAGTACTGGTGCAGCGCCTCCTCGTGCAGCTCCTGCTTGTAGAGCGTCCAGCCCAGCTTGTAGAGCGCGAGCTCGTAGAACTCCGAGGTCGCACCGCGCCGCGCGATCGCACCATACGCCTCCTCGGCCTCGACGTAGCGGCGCCGCGTGAAGAAGTACTCGGCGCGACGGAACCAGACCTCGTCGATGTGGCGGGAGTGTGGATGCTCGGCGATCAGGCGCGCGGTGACGGCGATCGCCTCGTCGGGACGGCCGAGCTCGTCGAGCGCGCGCGCCTTCTGATACAGGACGCGATCGTTGTGCTCGTAGTTCGGGTAGGCGTCGAGGATCCGGTCGTAGAGCGCGATCGCCTCGAGCGGGCCGCTGCTCGCGCGCTCGGCGAGCTCGCCGTTCGGCAGCACGAGCGCTGCCTCTGCGCTCGGCGCAATTTCGTCTCGCGCCGTGGCGCGTTTCTCGAAGGCGCCCGCGGATTCGGCGGCCGCGGGGATCGGACGCGCCTCGGCGCCGCGCTCGCCTTCGGCCTCCGTGGGATTGGATTGCACCCCGGCACCGCCGTCAGCCTGGGTCGACGGCGCGACCTCGCGCACGCGCGGCGCGGGGAGCGTCGAAATCTCGGCGCCCTCGAGGACCCCGTACTCCTTTTCGAGCTTCAGGTCCGCGAGCCGCCGCATGGCCTCGGGCGTCAGCGCCGAATCCGGGTCTTCCTCGAGAAACCGGCGGTAGCCCTCCATGGCCTGGTCGAGGCCGTGCTCGACCCGGATGTTCTCCGTGTCGGCCGCAACGCGCTGGAGTTCCGCGAGCGTGTGCCTCTCGGGGCTCGCGCAGGCGAGCGCCCAGGCGGATGCGAGGGCGAGTGACGGGATCGTATGTCGCATCATTCGCTCTCCGCTCAGTTCACCTGCGCGCGAATCTGCGCCTTGGCGGCTCGGTCGTAGCTGTCCGCAAAGGCGAAGCGCGCCCGATTGCGGTAGCGCTCGAGCAGCGCGCGCCGTGCCACGAGCTGCTCGATCGCAACGCTCTCGAGCCGGTGGCCCTGGCGCTTCATCAGTGCGGCGACTCGCTCGAGTGCCTCCTCGATGCGGACGCGCAGGTCGCGGATCTGCGCGTCGTAGCCCGCGAAGCCGTGCAGGGCCGCCTGGCGCGCGCGCACGAACGCGTCGTGACGGGCGGCGAGCACCTCGACATCGGCCTGCAGCTCGCGCGCGTGCCGGTGCGCCTCCGTCAGCCGCTCGGGGTAATGCGTCTCGAACGACCAGATGAGCGCGGCGCGCATGCGCGTGATCCGCGCTCGCAGTGCATCGCCGTCTTCCACGCTCGCCGCGTCGAGGCGCGACTCGAGATCGTCGAGTCGCGCGGACGCCAGCTGTTCCTCGGCCGTCGCGAGCAGCGCCGGGCGCGGCGCGACGAGCAGCTGCTGGAGGCGTGCGTCGAGGTGCTCGCGCTGCTCGAGGCGCAGGCGCATTCGCGCGTCGAGCTCGCGGAAGCGACGGTCGATGCCGGGAAGCAACGGCTCGTAGTAGTCGCGGCGCAGCGCGATCAGGTCCGAGAACGCATCGAGGCTCGACCGCCCCGCGTCGAGCTTGCGCCGGAGATCCTCGAGATCCAGGTAGTCCTGCAGCGCGGTCTGGAAGTCGTGTGACGCGACCAGGTCGATCAGGTAGAACGTCTCGGGTGCGTTCGGCAGCTTGCGCAGCCGGATCACCCAATCCTCATCGCGGCGGATCTCCTCGCGAACCAGCGCCTCGAGGAAGGCGCCCTCGCGGATGTTCGCGATCGACGCGTCGACCCGCTCGAGCTGCGCGTCGAAGGACTCCACGGCCTGGCCGTACAGCAGCGCCGCGCGCCCGTGGACCTCGAGCCTGGCATACGCGTAGGGCAGCGCGAGCCACGCCTCCTGCACCGCGATGTCCGTCGATTCACGTTTGGCGAGGAGCTGCCATGGGACGAGCGCGCGCTCGAAGTTCTCGGTCGATGCCTCGGACCAGCCGGCGCGCAGCAGAGCCTGGTTCGAGAACGGGCCGGTCAGTCGAACGCGATCGAGCGAGCGCTGCGCGGAGCCGAAGTCGCTGGATTCGAACTGCAGGGTGCCGAGCACGAGGTTCGACTTGTCGCGAATCGCGAGCGCCGCATCGTCGCCAGCCTGCAATTGCCCCGCGCGATCGAGTTGTGAGAGCGCGGCGTCGAGGCGACCGTCTCGCAACAGTGCGATACCCAGGTTGTAGGCCGCGAATCCGCGGAGCGTCGGAGAGCCCTGGATGTCGCGCAGCACTTCGATCGCATCGGAGGGCCGCCCGGTGGTCAGGTATAGGTTGGCCCGCAGGTAGGCGACGTCGTCCCGGATCGCCTCGGGGATCGCGCCGTGCATGCGATCGAGCACGCGCAGGGCGGCATCGGGTTGCGACTTCTGGAACTGCAGCCGTGCCAACCGGTAGGCGGCCTCGTTGCGCACCTCGTCGGCGACGTCCGCCTCGAGTACGGCACGGATCGCGCGGCCCGCGCGGTCGTGCATCCTGAAGTGAAGCTCGAAGTCGCCGATCGAGAACTCGGCGTGGTCGATGAAGGGGTGCAGCGAATCGAGTTCGCGTTCGTCTACCCGGTAGTGTTGCGCGATCTCGGCATCGAGGCGCTCGAGCGCTTCGAACCAGCGCTCCTGGTAGGCGTGGTAGAGCGCCTCGCCGAACCACGGATCGTCACGCCCCTGCGCCGCGGCCGTACCCGGCAAGCAGAGCAGCGCCGCCAGCGCGGCGCCGGCCGATTGGATGCGGGCCACGACCACGGCCTACTCGCCCCCGAACGCGATCTTGACGCCGCCGATGGCCCGCCCTTCGAGGGACAGGTCGATGATCTTCGGCTCGACGTCCTTGTGGAACGCAAAGCTCCCGACCTCCTCGAACTCCGACCCACCCGGCAGCCTGCCGGCCATCGATACCTGCATACGATGCTCGCCGGTCGAGACGTTGCCCGTGTAGATCCGCTGCACCCCGCCCTTGCGCAGGGCCAACAGCTCCTTGAATTCGTAGATGTGGTGCGCGACGGGCTTGCCGTCGATCTGGATGTGAACCGAGTCGAGCTCGAGCGCGTCTCCATTGGCGAGCGATACGAACACCGCCAGCTGGGTATTCGATGGGTACAGCAGCTTCTCTTCGAGCTGGCGGAGCTCGGCCGCGATCGCGAGCACGTCCGACTTGACCTCCTGCACCTGCTCGTCGAGGCTCTTCGCGGAGATCGGCGAGTTCGCGTGTCCGGCATCCGCCAAGCCGAGCCAGACGAACAGTGCGATCGCGAGCACTCCGGCCAGTCGGCTCGCGTGGTGCGTCTCGAATCGAGCTCGGTTCGCGCAGTGCTTCGCGCCTAGCACTCGGCTCGTGCGGCGCTTCTCGTCCCGTACGCGGTCGAGGACGCGGCGGCAGGCCGACTCGGGCTGTGATTCCGCCAGGGGATCGCTCACGCGCTTCCTCCTCCCAGATTCGCCTTGCTGACGAGATGATTCGGAAGCCGCCGAAAAGTGGTGAGTGACCTGTGTTACGGAAGCACGTACGCACCGAAGTGGAAGCCAGCCGGCGGGGATCGCCAGCCGCAACCCGAAATCACAGGTGAATCGCGACCCGCGCCTGATGTGACGGATGGATGCATCGCGTGCATCACGCACGGAATCCGGTAGCGGTTGCGCGCCGTCGTTCGCGCTGGCTGCGGCCCGGTGATCGATCCAGAAGAGACCGGCAACTCGTGGAGCTGCGGAAAACTCGAACTCGCAGGCTGGAATCCGTGATCTCGATCACGGGCCGCGGACCTCGTTCGTTCGAGGGGCACGAGAACGCGGAGAGAGGGCCCGCGCCAGGCCGAGAGACAGATGAAGGAAGGCAACGATGACCAAGATGATCGACGCGAATTGGTGTGCAGTTCTGGCAGCGACCGTTCTGATCACTGCCGGCGGATGCCAGTCGGCTGGTACCACCGATCAGACGATCAGCGACACCAACTCGAGTCCCGTGAATGTCGCGAGCGCCGTCACGACGGAACGACCCGCGCCCGCGGAGCTCGGGCTGAAGACCGTCTTTTTCGATTACGACCGCTGGCAGCTGCGGGAGGAGGCGCAGGGCGCGCTGCGCAGCAACGCCCGGCAGATCAATGAGCGCTCGGAGACGGGCGTCGTGACGGTGATGGGACACTGCGACGAGCGGGGCAGCGAGGAGTACAACCTCGCCCTAGGCGAGCGACGAGCGGAGGCCGTGAAGCGCTACCTGGTGGACCTCGGCGTCGACGCCTCGCGGATTCGCACGGTGAGCTTCGGGGAGGCCCGGCCCGCCGTCTCGGGCGAGGGCGAGCCGGTCTGGAGCCGCAACCGCCGTGCCGAGCTCCGCCTCGATACCCCGCAGGCCGCGCGCTAGCAGGCGGCGGCGAGCTCGGTGCGCCGATTGCGAACTCCCGCGCGCCTCGGCCGCCAACGGAGCCGCGCGCGAAGTCTGGTTTCCTTGGGGCCAGATTCACACATGACTTGCGAGTCGACGGAATCTCGGATCATCGATCCCGGCCGAAAACGCGGCTCGAATGGTCGATCCCCTCCCGAGAGTTGCGCGCGGTAGCGCTACGGTCGATTATCTGGATCCGCCATCGTCTTTTCGGGAGGGGAGCGACGTGCAGCGATCCGCACTTCGAAGGTTCCGGCGCTTGATGTTCTGCTGCTCGTTCATGTTGATGACGAGCTCGGATGCGTTTTCTGCAGTGGAGGCGGCTGATGGGCAAGCGGCCCGCGAGGAACTGGAGGCGATCCGCATCGACCTGCTCTACCGAAACGCGCAGCGCACCTTCCAGCGCGGTGAATTTCTCACTGCGCTTCCGCTGTTGCAGCGCTACATCCAGGTCAGTGCCGATTACGAAGACGAGACGGGTCGCCTGTTCGGCGTGATCGATCAAATCGCGCAGATCTACATTCGAGAGATGCGCGATCCCGACAAGGCGATCCAGTTCTTTTCGCGCATCGACGACGATCCGCGCCTGACCAACGCACAGCGCGACGCCGTGAAGGGCTGGATCTCGGCTGCCGAGGACTGGAAGCGGACGCGTGCAGAGATCGGGACGAAGAATCTCTCCGCTGGCCAGCTCTTCTCGACGGCGACGCGCTACTATCGCCGCGCCCTGCGCGCGCCGGGCTCGCCCGCGGCCCGCGCCGACCTCATCATCGCGACGCGCTATCTACTGCCGTTCATTCAAGAGCACGACGACGATCCGCGAATCGGAGATGCGCTCTACATGATGGGCTATGCGCGCAGCTACAGTCTCATCGATCTGGAGTACTGGTCGGAGAACCAGTATCTGCGGCAGGTGATCCACCGTTTTCCGCACACCGATCTGGCCCGCAAGGCCTGGCAGCGTCTGCGCGACTCCGCCACCGAGCGCTACAAGCGAGCCGGCCACGACGAGCTGCCGCCGTCGATCCTGCAGATGCTCGAGACCTATCGCGCGTTGGCGATGGGAGATGAGTCGTAGTCGAGGATCGCAATTCGAGCTGCGTTCTCGGCGATGTGCGATTCCTCCCTCGGGCGGGCTCGCCGCTCGACGAAACCCGGGGTGATCGGCTCGACGGATGCGCACACCGGCCTCGCGAACGCCGAATTTCAGCGGGACGAACTCCTGTCGAGGGCCGGATTGCCTGCGTTGCGAGGGGCGAGCAGCCTCGAACCGGTAATCGACGACGCCGCGCGGCGCAGCCAAGCAGCGCAATCGAAGACGAAGTTCGGGTGGACCGGCGGGTTCGGAACACCTCGAAGAGGCCCACGCGGACTTCGGCGAAGCCGCTCGCGCGCGCCGCGGCGGCGGCGTAGATTGCGCTGTCGAGGGAGGTCGCCGTGACGCAGCCCGAGCTCGAAGGCGATCGCAACGAGGCTTCAAACTGGGAGCGGCTGCCCGAGCTCGCGCTCGCGGCGGACCGGGAGGGGCTCGCGAGCCACTTCGACGGCCTGTCCGAGGCGGAGCGGATCCACGATTTCGGGCGGCTTTCTGCCGAGGATCGCGCGCGTGTGCTCGCGCTGCTCGACCCGGAGCGCGCGGCGGTGCTGCTCGAAGCGGTGCCCGACATGCACGCGGGCGAGGCCGTCCAGGAGCTCGAGCCGGCCGCCGCCGCCGACATCATCGAGGAGCTGCAGAGCGACGA
>JBFGGA010000017.1:0-27768 GCA_041579295.1 Myxococcota bacterium
CGCCCGGGAGCTTCGTGAGGCGGTCTTCGATCCGGGTCTCGAGCAGCGTGGTGAGCTCGATCTGATCGAGCCCGCCGCCCGCGAGGTCCATCCAGATCAGGCCGCCCCCGCTCGAGTCCGCCTTCGCGACGATCGGGTCCTTGACCTCGTCGGGCAGCCCCCGGCGCGCGCGCGCGACGCGATCCCGCACGTCGGACGCGGCCACGTTGAGATCGCGCGAGAGCTCGAACTCCAGCGCGATCGAGGAGGTCTCCTCGCGGCTCACCGAGGTGATGTGACGGATCCCCTGGATGCTGACGAGCTCCTCCTCGAGCACCTGGGTGACGGAGGTCTCCATCACCTCGGGCGCGGCCCCGGGCAGCACGGTCAGCACGGAGACGACCGGGTTGTCGATGTCGGGGAGCTCGCGGTCCGGCAGGCGCCCGAGCGAGACGATCCCGAAGACGAGGATCACGAGCGACATC
Organism: Myxococcota bacterium; assembly: GCA_041579295.1. Taxonomy (GTDB): domain Bacteria; phylum Myxococcota_A; class UBA9160; order UBA9160; family SMWR01; genus JACZVU01. The sequence goes on from JBFGGA010000017.1 coordinate 465, forward strand.
ACGATCGACAGGACCGGTCGATCGATGCAGATCTGCGACAGGCGCATCAGGGAGGCCCGGAGGCCACGGGAATGCGCTCGTGCGACTGGATGCCGCCGCCCTCGTAGACCTTGTGGGTTCCACTCGTCACGATCGTCTCCCCAGCGGCGAGCCCGGACATCACGACCACCTGGCCGTCGCGGCGCGTGCCGAGCTCGACGGCGACCCGCTCGGCGCGGCTCTCCGGGGTCACCCGCCACACGTACGGGCCGCTGGCGTCGTTGGCGATCGCCGACTCGGGAACCAGCAGGGCCTGCTCGGTGCGCTCGACCTCGAGCTCGACCTCCGCGAACATGCCGGGCCGCAGCCGCCCGTCGGCGTTCGGCACCCAGGCCTTCAGCGCGAGCCGACGGCTGTCGGTGTCGAGGGCCGGCGAGACGAAGTAGACCGCGCCCGCGAACGCCTCGCCCGGGTACGCGGCCACGCGCGCCGTCACCATCAGATCGGGCCTCGCGAGCGCGATCAAGTGCTCGGGCAGCGAGAACTGCAACTGCAGGCGATCGACGGCGTCGATCTGGACCAGCGCGACGTCCGGATCGACGCGATCTCCCGGCGAGACCGCGCGCGCACCGAGCGCGCCGTCGAACGGCGCGCGAATTCGCGTGCGCTCGAGGTCCACCCGCGCGCGATCCACCACGGCCTCCGCGGCCGCCACCGCGGCGCGCGCCTGGGTCAGCTCCGAAGCGGCCGAGACTCGCACCTTCGAGAGCTTCTCGGTGCGCTCGAAGACATCCGCGGCGCGCAAGTGATTCGCCTCCGCTTCGCGCAGCGCCGCGCGCTGCTCGTCCGAGCGCAGCACGAAGAGCGTCTCGCCGGCCGCGACGCGTTGGCCTTCCTGGAACTCGACCGACTCCACCACGCCCGCGATCTCGGGTCGGATTACGACCGACTCCGCGGCCGCGAGCTGGCCGACCGCTTCGACGCGCTCGGAGAAGAGGCGCGACTCGATGCGCGCCGTCTCGACGACGCTCGGCGGCGGGCCGTCGGAGGATTCCAGCGCGTCGGAATGGCAACCCGGCGCCACCAGCGCCCACAGGGCCAGCAGCGAAGCGAGCCTGTGTTCGAGGCAGGATCCGACCATCTTCCAATGCTATCACGGCTACGGGCGGGACGGCGCTCCGCGGCGCGAGTCGGTGCGCGCCGGGGTTATACTGCCGCTGCGACCCGCTTCGCTTGGAATTCCGATGGATCCGCACCTCGCGTTCTGGACCGCCGCCCTGGTCGATCTGCTCGCAGTCGTCGCGCTGATCGCGTTCGGGGTCCGGAGCATCCGACGCGGTCAGCTGTCCCGGCATCGCCGCTGCATGAGGGCCGCCGCGGTGCTCGTCGCGTGCTTCCTGGCCGGCTACCTGGTCAAGCTGCACCAGCTCGGCCGCGAGCGGCTCTCCGAGTGGAGCGAGCCGGCGGTCGCGATCCTCCGCATCCACGAGCTGTGCGTGTTCGCGATGATCGTCGGCGGCGCGGGCGCGCTGGCGCTCAGCCGCAAGATGCGCGGCGAGCGCAATCGGCTCGCGCAGCTCCCCGACGCCCCGCTCGCCTCGAGCCGCGTGCTCGCGGGCCACCGCCGCGCGGGCTGGACGGTCGCGATCGCCGCTGGACTCGGGTTTCTCACAGCGGCTATCGTGCTGGAGGGGATGTACGAGCGCGCGGCGAATCGCTGAGCGCCGCGCCGAGGCGGGCGCCTTGCGCAACTACGACTTCGCGGTGATCGGCGCGGGCATCGCGGGCGCGTCGGTCGCCTACGAGCTGCAGGCGCGCGGCCGCACGCTGCTGCTCGAGCGCGAGCCCCTGCCGGGCCACCACACCACCGGACGTTCGGCCGCGTTCAGCGCCGAGAGCTACGGCCATCGCGTGGTTCAGCTGCTGACCCGCGCGGGACGCGCGTTGCTCGAAGACCCGCCCGAGGGCTTCGCGCGACACCCGCTCGCGGGTCGCTGCCCGGTGCTCTGGATCGCGCGACCCGATCAGGCGCAACGGCTCGCGCAGCGCGCGCGCCGCGCGAGCGCCGCGGGCGCCGAGCTCTCCGAGGTCGGCGCCGCACACGCGCGATCGCTGTGCCCCGCGCTGCGCGCGGAGCGGATCGCGCTGGGCGTCGTGGAGGCGCGCGCGCTCCACATCGACGTGGCCGGCCTGCTCGCCGCGTATCTCGCCGGCTTCCGCGCGCGCGGCGGCGAGCTGATCGCGCGGGCGCCCGTCACGGGCCTGCGCGTCACGCGCGGAGCCTGGGAGATCGGCGCGGGCGAGGCGCGCCATCGTGCGGGCGCGCTGGTGAACGCGGCCGGCGCCTGGGCGGACGAGATCGGCAGGCTCGCGGGCGCGCGCCCGATCGGACTCGTCCCGCTGCGCAGAACCGCGATCACCTTCGACCCCCCGGGCGATCTCGACGTCGCGGGCTGGCCGTGCGTGATCGACGCCGACGAGGCCTTCTACCTGAAGCCCGAGGGCGCACAGCTGCTCGCGTCGCCCTGCGACGAGACGCCCTTCGCACCCTGCGACGTCACGCCCGACGACCTCGAGGTCGCACTGGCGGTCGAGCGCGTGGAGCGCGCCACGACGCTGGAGATCCGACACGTCCGACGCCGCTGGGCGGGGCTGCGCAGCTTCGTCGCGGATCGCGCGCCAGTGATCGGAATGGACCCCGAAATCCCGCGCTTCTGCTGGTTGGCGGGTCAGGGCGGGGCGGGGATCATGACGGCGCCCTCCGCGGCGAAAGCCGCGGCCTCGCTGACCGTCGACGGCGCGCTTCCTGCGGACCTGAAGGCACTGGGGATCACGCCCGAGATGCTCGCGCCCTCGCGCCCCGCGTTGCGCGCGGAAACCCCGGACGACTGAGCGGCGGACGCGTTCGTTCGAAGCGCGCAAGCGGTATGATGCACGCATGGGGAAGACCCGCAGCAAGCGACCGCTCGCGCGGGCCGTCTGCGCGTGCGCGGCGTGGTTCGCGCTGGGCGGCTGCGCGGCGGCTCCGCCCGATCCCGCGCCGAGCGCCGCCATCCCGGAGAGCCAGCGCCCCGAACGCGTCGTGCTGATCACGATCGACACGCTTCGCGCCGACTACGTGGGAAGCTACGGCTCGACGTCGTCGCGCACCCCGACTCTGGATCGGCTGGCGCGCGAGGGAACGCGGTTTGCGACCGCGATCTCGCCCACCCCGATGACGATGCCCTCGCACGCTTCGCTGATGACGGGACTGGATCCCACCCTGCACGGCGTCCACAGCAACGCGAAGTTCCGCCTCGCGGACGGCATCCCGACGCTCGCCGAGCAGTTCCGCGCGCACGGATTTGCGACGGCGGCGTTCCTCGGGTCCGTCGTGCTCGACCGCCGCTACGGCCTTGCCCGCGGCTTCGAAGTATACGACGACCGCATGGGATTCCGCCGGAACATCCAGGGCGCGACGGGCGGATACGCGGAGCGCACGGCGGATCAGGTCGTCGATGCGGCGCTGCGCTGGCTGGGGTCCGCGCCGGAGCGGTTCTTTCTCTGGATGCACTTCTACGACCCCCACGGAAGCTACGATCCGCCGCGCGGCTTTCGCCCCAAGCAGCGCAACACGACCGCCACGCCCGAGTCGCTCGGGAGCCTCGAGTACGCGAAGCGGGCCTTCCCGCCGCTCTACGCGGGGGAGATCTACTTCGCGGATACGGAGCTCGGCCGCTTCCTGCGCACCCTGAACCGAAAGTTCGACGCCGACCGCACCCTCGTCGTCGCCACGAGCGACCACGGCGAGAGCCTCGGCGAGCACGGCGAGCTCACCCACACCCTCACGGTCTACGACGCCACCCAGAAGATCCCGCTGCTGATCGTGGGCCCGGGGATCCCGGCCGGACGCGTCGTCGACGCGCAGGTCCGCCTGGTCGATGTCGCGCCAACGCTGTTGCGCCTCGCGGGACTGCCCGCGCTCGGACGCACGACGGGGCGGGATCTCGGGCCGTGGATCCGCGGCGAGCGCGAGGATGGGCTCGAAGCCTACGTCGAAACGCTCGAGACCGAGCTCGCCTACGGCTGGAGCCCGGTTCTCGGGCTGCGCGCGGGCGGCTACAAGTACCTGCGCACCACGCGCCCCGAACTCTACGACCTGCGGGAAGACCCACACGAGCTCCGCGACCTCGCCGCGAGCCGGCCCCAGAAGGTGAAGGAGCTCGACGCGGCGCTGGACGCGCACCTCGAGGGCGCGCTGCCCGTCGTCCCCAACGCGGTGACGCCACCCGAGGAGATCGCGCTGCTGGAGAGCCTCGGCTACGTGGTGCGCGCCTCGCGCGGCGGCGAGCGCCCGCTCGGCTGGGTGGGCGGCGCCGATCCGAAGGACGAGCTCGGTACCTTCATCAAGATCCTCGAAGCGCGCTCGAAGCTCACCGAGGGCGACGTCGAGGGCGCCCGGGAGATCCTCACGTCGGAGTCCGAGGCCGGGGGTTGGATCGCCCACGCGCGGGCCGAGATCGAGCTCGAGCTCGGCGACGCCGAGACGGCCGAACGCCTCGCCCGCGAGGTGATCGCCGCCCAGCCCCAGCACGCCGAGGGCTACCTCGTGTTGGGCCGCTCACTCGAAGCGCAGGGCCGCACGGAAGACGCCGTGGCGGCGTACGAAGAGGCGGCTCGCCTGAACCCCAACGAGACCGGCTCGCTGCTCGCGCTCGCGCGGATCTCCGAGGCCGAAGGTCGGCTGGAGGACGCCGAACGCCGCTATCGCGAAGCGCTCGACGGCAACGCGCCCAGCGCCGACGCGGCCCTGCGATTGGCCGCACTCTACTACGACCGCGGGCTTTCGTCGGACGCGAGGGCTGCGCTCTCGCGCCGCGGCGTGCTGGATGCGGCCGGACCCGACGCGCTGGCTCGGCTCGCGCGCGCGGAGGCCGGCGCGGGATTTCGCGCCGACGCGCTCGAGCGCCTGGAGCGCGCCCTCGAGCGTGGAGCCGACGAGCGGCTCGCCGTCGTCTACGAAGAGCTCGGCGGGAGCAGCGGGCCGTGAGCCTCGCCGCGCGCCGCCCGCGCGCCCGATCGGGAGAGCGCGCGTGATCGCCGCGGCGATCGCCCTCGCGCTGCTGGGTTTCCTGTTCTGGGGATGGCTCGAGTACGCGATTCACGGCCTCTTGGCCCACCGCTGGAAGACCTTCGTCTCGCCGCTGCACGCGAACCACCACCGCCACCCGGAAAACGTCTTCACCTCTCCGATCGCGGTCGCGCCCGTTGCGCTGCTGGTGTTCGGCGCGGCGGCGTTGGTCGCGAGTCCGCTCGAAGCGGGCTGCTTCGTCGGCGGCGCGCTCGCGGGCTTCTGCCGCTACGAGTGGATGCACTGGCGCTTCCACTTCCGCGAGCCGAAGAGCGAGCGCGAGCGCCTGCTACGCAACCACCACCTCGCACATCACTACTGCGACGCGCGCGCCTACCACGGGGTCTCGACCCGCTTCTGGGATCGGGCCTTCGGCACGCTGCCCGCGCGCTGGAAGGAGGACTACGCTCGCGTCGAGGGTCGCGCTCCGCTCGCGGGCCCGAGCAACTTCGCCGAGATCTGGAACCCCAAGACGTCGCTGCCCCACCTGCTGCGATCGGTCCGGCGGAGGCCCTAGCGGATTTGCGGCGCGCGCCCGGCCGAATTCAGCGCCTCGGCGCGCGGGCTGCGCTCAGGGCGTGCGGCCCTGCAGCAGCATCTTCTGCCCGTCCGGAAAGTACACCTGGACCTTCGTCGGGCTCATCACGCGCTCGATGATGCCGGTGCCGAAGCTCTTGTGATCGATGCGATCGCCGACCGCGTAGATGCCGCTGATGCGGTAGGGGCGAATCGGGCGACTCAGATCGGGCTCCACCAACGGCCCGGCGGGCTCCGCGGGCGCACTCCTTCGCGACGCGCGCTTGGAGGGCTTGAGCTGCTTCTCCGCATCGGTCAGGCGATGTCGGTGCTGTGATCCGCACTGCTTGCACTCGACCTTGCCGATGCGCCCATTGGTGATCGACACGATCACGTGTGCGCCGTCGCCGCACTTCCCGCACTTGTTCTGAATATCCGCGCCGACTTCCCGATTGGTGGCCATTCCAGTGATCTCCAGTGTTCCGCCGCGATCTCGAGACGAGATCGGCGCTCGCTCGGCGCGAGCATTGCGATCGCTCTCAGAGAGCCTAACGCTCTCGGAAAGCGACAGCCACCGGCTCGTCCGAATGCAAAGCGGCACGCTGCGCGAAGTTCACACGCGCTCCACACATCGCGCAGCGCGCCGGCGGATCGCGCAGCGTTGCGATTCGCCACAGCGTGGAGCGCGATCTCGCCCCGGGGGGCGCAGCGATGAGAAGGCTCGGCGGCGCGAAGTCCCGCGGCGGCCGGAAGCTTCACCGAAAACGCATGGATGTCATTCGCGTTAGACTCGTCGCCGATCTGTTTGGGAAACGCACCCGATGCGCGTCGACTGCTCGCTCCCGATCGCTTCCTCGATCGCGCTTGCCGCGATCTGGTTGTCGGCGTGCGCGGGCGATTCGGAGCGCGGCTCCACGATCCTCGCGGGAATGGGTTCGGACGCAGCCCGATCCGAACTTCGAGAGCAGCGCGCCGAGGCCCCGGGGCCCGAGGGCCCGATTCTCCTGCCGTATCGCGACCCGGGCAGCGGCGGCATCGCGTATCGCCTCAGCTTCGAGGTCGAGGGCGAAAGGGTGCTGCGCAGATCGTCGGGCAGCGAGCGTCAACGATCCGTACGCAGTCTGAACGCGCTCGAGGCCGAATTCAGGAAGCTTCCCGTCGAGGGCGCCGCTGCCGGAAAGGGCGCGTTCCTGCTCGGCCTGGACGGCCTGCTCTACACACAAAAACAGCAGAATCCCCCGCTGGATCGCAAGACCGAGATCGCGGACGATCGGCTGCGCATCGAGGTCAACGGCGAGACGACCGTCGACAACCGCGGCAACCGGGGGATCGGGCCGCTCGAACCGCGGCTGTTCCTGAATCGCATCTTCGGGGTGATCTCGCACGACGCGAGCGGCAATCCGACCTCGCTGTCGAGCCGAGGCGCGCCGGCCGCGCGTCGGCTCATGAACGAGATCCCGATTCTCGGCGCCATCGCGTACGCGATGGTGTCCCTTCCCGCGGAGCCGATCGTGCCGGGATCCACCTGGACCGGTGCGCGCGTCCCGCCCACGCGCCTGGGTGAGCTCGGTCTGACTCTGAGCGTCCACTACTCGCTCGCGGGCTTCGAGATCTTCGAGGGCGTCCCGTGCGCGCTGATCCTGATCGATGCCGGCATCGACGACGGCGGTATCGCGGGCGCCACCGGACACGCGTTCGATCGCGTCGAGGCGACGCTGGGCGGAACGGCCTGGGTCGAGCTCGAGAATTCGCTCGTTCGGCGGGTCGCTCTCAGCGACCGGATCCGCGCGAGCTGGTCGCTCCGGGACGAGCTCGGCGTGCTCACGGAGAACTGGTTCGAGCACGCGAGCAAATTGGTGCTGCTGCTGCGGGATCCCGACGAAAAACCGAGGAAATGGTCGGACGGGACGCCGCGCTTCGAAAGCCGCTGAACGACCGCCGCTCAGCCGTCCCGGCTCTCTTCGCGAAAGATCTCGCGCGAGAGCTGCCCTTCGCTCGCGGCGACGATGCAGCTCACCGACGCGTCACCCGTGACGTTGACCGCGGTCCGGACCATGTCGAGCAGTCGGTCGACGCCGAGGACCAGCCCGATTCCCTCGACCGGGAGATTCACCTGGCGCAACACCATCGCGAGCATGATCAGGCCCACGCCCGGAACACCGGCCGTCCCGATGGAAGCGAGCGTGGCCGTGACGACGACCATCAGATAGTCGCTCGGCGAGAGATCGATCCCGTAGGCCTGCGCGATGAAGCCCGTCGCCACGCCCTGCATGATCGCGGTGCCATCCATGTTGATCGTCGCGCCGAGCGGAATCGTGAACGAAGCGATCGAATTCTGGACACCCAGCTTGTTCTCGACGGTCTTGAGCGTGATGGGGAGCGTCGCGTTGCTGCTCGCCGTGCTGAACGCCACCGCGATCGGATCCCGCATGTTGCGGAAGAAGACGATCGGATTGAGGCCCGCGAGGATCCGGAGAAGGCTCGGATACGTGACCAGGGCGTGCAACACGAGGATGCCGAGGACGAGCGCGAAATAGCGGAGCAGCGGCTCCATCGCCGCGAAGCCCTGCTGGGCGAAGACCTTCGCGATCAGACAGAACACCCCGTACGGCGCCACGGCCATCAAGAGCATCACGAGCTGCATGATGACCGCGTTGAGGTCACCGAAGAACTTCAGCAACCGCTTGCCCGGCTCTCCGGACAGCGTCAACGCGAGGCCGAAGAGGCCCGCGAAGACGATGATCTGCAACATGTTGCCTTCGGCCATCGCGCGGATCGGATTCGACGGGAACAGATTGATGAGCACGTCGGCGAGCGGCGGAGCCTGCTGCGCCTGGTAGGTGGCATCCGATTCGAGATTGAATTCCGCACCGGGCTCGACGAGCGTGGCCGCGATCAGCGCCAGCGAGACCGCGATTGCGGTGGTCGCGAGATAGAGGCCGAGCGTCTTCGCGCCGACGCGGCCGAGCTTCGCGATGTCGTCGAGCGCCGCGGTGCCACAGACCAGGGAAACGAAGACGAGCGGAACGACCAGCAGCTTCAGGCTGGCCATGAAGATCGAGCCCCCGATGTGGAGCAGTCCGTCGACCAGGGTGCTCTCGATCCAGCCCGAGACCCCGATCCAGTTGAGCAGCAGGCCGACCAGCAGCCCGGCCGCCATCCCGACCGCGATCTTGAACGTCAAGCCTCGGCCGCCGCCCCGGTCGCCCTGCATCGATCCCCCCGCGCTGCGATGGCGTGATCATAACCCGACCCGAGAGCCGAGCGTCGGCGCGCGAGAGCGGCGCCCAGGGCCGGAACGCGTTAATCCCTGCGGGATGAAGCGCCTGGCTGCCGACTTCGCGGCGAGTCTGCGCCGCGGAGAGCCGAGAATCGAAGCGCTCCGAGCGATCGGCGACCCCGAACCCGCCGCGGCCGCCGCGTCGTTCGCGCTGGCCCTCGAGGAGCCGAGCCTGGCGCCGCACGCGGAGATCTGGGTGCCCGCGCTGCTGCGCTCCGCGCGACCCGGACGGGGCGCCGAGCGCCTGCTCGCGGTCGCCCGCGCGCGGCGCGAGGCCGCGGGGCGCTTCGATCCGCGGCGCGCGCCGGCGCTGCCCCTCGTGCTCGGTTCGAGCGACTTCCTCGCGCGGCTGCTGGTGCGCCGCCCCGACTGGGTCGAAGATCTCGCAGTTCCAGCGTCGGAGCCGACGCGCAGCGGGGCGATCGACCCCGACTGGGAGGCGATCCGCGACGCCAAATACCGCGGCCTGCTTCGCGTCGCGGCCGGAGATCTCACGAATCGACCGTTGCGCGAGAGCCTGCGCGCACTCTCGGAGCTCGCCGACGCCTGTCTCGTGGCCGCGATGCGCTGCACCGCGCGAGAGCTCGGCGAGCCGGACCCGCCGCTGCTCTTCGCGCTCGGCAAGCTGGGCGGCGAGGAGCTCAACTTCTCCTCCGACGTGGACCTTCTCTTCCTCTACGATGCGTCCACAGGGGGCGACGACCTGGCGCGCAATCAGCGCGCCGCCAACTTCATCCGTCACTTGAAGAGACAGATGGAACTGCCTACGGAGAAAGGGTTCGTCTACCGAGTCGATCTCGACCTGCGACCCGAGGGCGCCGCCGGGGTGCTCGCGAACTCGGTCCGCGCCGCCCTCGATTACTACGAGCGCTTCGGCGCGGAGTGGGAGCGCCAGATGCTCATCCGCCTGCGCCTGGTGGCGGGCCCCAGCGCGCCCGCGGACGCCTTCCGGGCGGGCATCCTCCCGTTCGTCTACCGGCGCAGCATCGACCCCGCGGTGCTGCGCGCCGTGCGGGACATGAAGGAGCGGATCGAAGCCGAGCGGCGCGAAGCCCGTCGAGACCTCGAGCTGGACCTCAAGGAGGGCCCGGGTGGCATACGCGACGTCGAATTTCTCGTCCAGGCCCTTCAGCTCTTCCTCGGGGGCCGCACGCCCGAGATCCGGACGGGCAACACGCTCGATGGCCTGGAGGCGCTCGCGCGGCTCGAGATGCTCCCCGAAGCCACCGCGGCCGAGCTCTCGGCCGCCTACCTGTGGCTGCGCCGCGCGGAGCACGCGCAGCAGCTGGTCGAGGAGCGGCAGACCGCGAGATTCCCCCGCGATCCCAGGGAGCGACTGGAGCTCGCGCGGCGCATGGGATACGACGACGTTTCGGGTGACGGCGCGCGCGCGCGCCTGATCGACGACTGGAATCGGCACCGCGCCCGCGTGCGCGCCCACTTCGACGACCTGGTGCTGAGCGGCGACGTATGAGCTCGTTGAGAGACCGCTTGATCGATGCGCTCCGGGGCGGCGTTCTCGAGCCGCGCCTGGAGGTTTCCGCGGCGACCTTCCTCGAACGGCGCTCGCAAGACGCCGCCGCCGCCCAGCTCGACGGCGACGTGCTCCGCGGGGTGGCCCGCGTGCTCGCCACCCAGCCCATGGTCGCGGGCTTCCTGAGCCACCGCCCGCAGCTGTTCGAGCGCATCGCCCAGGCGGATGCCGCGACGCTGACCCGCCGGGAAGCGGAGCTCGAGGCCGCGTCCGACGTGTGCGAGAGCGATCTCGAGACCGCGCTCGACGCGCTGCGCATCTTGCGGCGCGAGGAGACGTGCCTGGCCGCGTGCCTCGATCTCGGCGGCGTCCTTCCGTTCGAGGGCGTCTCCCATTTCCTCTCCGTGCTCGCCGAGACGATCGCGCGCCGCGCGTTGAGGCTCGCGCAGGACGTGTTGGGCGGCGGCCCGGGCGTGACGGACTTCGCGGTGCTCGGGATGGGAACGATCGCGGGCCGCGAATTCACCTATCACTCGGACCTCGATCTGATCTTCCTGACCCGTCGCGTCTCGGACGACATCTCGGTGACGTCGCGGGTCGGGCAGCGAATGATCTCGTATCTCGCCAACATGACGGGCGCCGGCATCGCCTACGCGGTGGACACGCGCCTGCGACCTTCGGGTCGACAGGGCGTCCTGGTCACCTCGTTCGATCGCTTCGAGCGCTACCAGCTCGAGAGCGCCGAGACCTGGGAGCACATCGCGCTGCTGCGCGCGCGCGCGATCGCGGGCCGTCGCGCCGATGCGCAGCGCCTGCTTGAGGACGTGCGACGGAAGGTGCTCGCGAGCGCCGCCCAGCCGTGGCGCTACCTGGAAGGGCTGCGCGACAAGGTCGAGCGCGAGCGGGCGCGACCCTCCGGCGGCGCGATCGCGCTCAAGACCGGTCGCGGCGGGCTGATGGACGTCGACTTCCTGGCCGCGGGCGGCGTGCTCGAGCGGCGGCCCGATCGCTTCCCCGGCGTGCCGAGCGTGCCCGCGATGTTCGACGCGATCGACGAGGGGCCGAGCATCGCGCGGCTCCTGGAAGACTATGCGCTGCTGCGGCTCGTGGAATCGCGGGCCCGCTGGATTGCGGGTCGCTCGGTCGAGGACGCGAGAATCGCGGGCGACGAGCTCGCCCTGCTCGCCGAGCTCGTCGATGCGCAGATCGAGCCAGCGCGCCTGGTCGAGCGCATCGCGCGCGCCCAGGAGCGGATCCGAACGGCTTTCGAGGCCGTGGTCGCGAGCGATACGATTTCGGCGCTCTCCGCCGCTTGAGATCGCGGGGTCGGCCGGCCCGCTCCGAATTCCTCTGCGATGCGCAAGAAGGCGCGACAACTCCAGCCTGCGCGGGGTCGTTTTCGGCATCCGCGACACCGACCCCGGATCAAGTCTCGCGCGGAACGTCCCGATGTGCTTCGCAAGGCGTGCCCGACGCGCGCTCGCTCGGAGGCTCCGTACCGCCGTGCGGCTGATCGCCTGCTCGAATTGCCATACCCAGTACGACGTTGCGAACGTGCAGGCCAAGGTCTTCCCGTGCCGCTGCGGGGAGGAGATCGAGAACGCGCCGCTGCAGCCCAGGGACGCTCGGGTCGCGCGCTGCGGCTCGTGCGGCGCGGGCGTCCAGGAGAACGTCGAGACCTGTGCGTACTGCGGATCCGAGATCGTTCGCGAGCCCGGCGAGCACAGCCTGATCTGTCCCGAGTGCTTCGCGCGCTGCGCGGACAACTCGAAGTTCTGCACCGCGTGCGGTGTGGGCTTCCGACCGGAGCCGGTCCGGATCGACGGGCACGAGCTCCCGTGTCCGGAGTGCTCGGCGCTGATGCCGGCCCGGCAGGTGGCGGGCGTCAGCGTCAACGAATGCCTCGCGTGCCACGGGCTCTGGGCGCCGGGAGAGGGCTTCGACATTCTCGTGGGCCGCGCAATCGAGGCGCGGAAGCAGGCCGGCCCGGCGGAGCGCTACACCCTCAAGCCGCGGGTGAAGGGCGGGAACCCGCTGCGGCAGGGCGTGCGCTACCGGAATTGCCCCGAGTGCGAGCGCTTCATGGCGCGCCGCAACTACCGCAAGAAGTCGGGAGTCATCATCGACAGCTGCTCGGAGCACGGTGTCTGGCTGGACGCCGACGAGCTGGAGCAGATTGCGGGCTTCATCCTCAGCGGCGCCGCGGGCGAGCGGATCGAGCCCGAATCGGCGGCGGAGCGCAAGCGGGCGGCGGCCGCGGCGGCTTCGCTCGCGGGCCTGGAGGGCGAGCGCGCGAAGCGATCCTTCCAATGGATTGCGGGGTCCGCCAGGCCCGCGACGGATGACGGCGCGATCGAATCGATCGCGAATCTACTGTTCAAGATCCTGAAGTAGGAGCAATCACATGGGGTTGATGACGAAGCTTCGAGCCGAGCTGATCGACATCGTCGAATGGGTCGACGACAGCCGGCACACACTCGTATGGCGCTTTCCGCGCTACCACAATCAGATCAAATACGGCGCCCAGTTGATCGTCCGCCCGGGCCAACAGGCGATCTTCGTCAGCGAGGGCAGGATTGCCGACGTCTTCGATCCCGGACAGTACCGGCTCGTGACGAAGAACCTCCCCGTGCTCAGCACGATCTCGGGCTGGAAATACGGCTTCGACAGCCCGTTCAAGTGCGAGGTCTACTTCGTCAACACGCGGCAGATCACGGACTTGAAGTGGGGCACGCCGAATCCCGTGATCATGCGGGATCCGGACTTCGGGAACATTCGCGTGCGGGCCTTCGGGACCTACACCCTGAAGGCGAAGGACCCGAAGACCCTGCTCCGCGAGCTCGTCGGCACCGACAGCGACTTCGCAACCGATGAGATCAGCGAGCTGCTGCGCTCGATCGTGAATACCTCCTTCGCGGACGTCGTCGCAAAATCCGAGATTCCGGTGCTCGACCTCGCGGCCCACTACCAGGAGCTCGGCGAGGAGATCCGCAAGCTCGTGGTGGAGCGCGTCGACGACGAATACGGGCTCGAGATTCCGCAGCTCTACGTCGTCAACATCTCCGTGCCCGCGGAAGTCGAACAGGCGCTCGATGCGCGAACCAGCATGAACGCGATCGGCGACATCGCGGCCTATCAGGGCTACCAGCTCGGACAGGCGATGCCGGTCGCCGCCGCGAACCCCGCCGGCGGCCTCGCCGGAGCCGGTGTGGGGCTCGGCATGGGGCTCGGAATCGCGCAGACGATGTCGGCGCCGCCGGCGCGCGGCGGCAGCCTGCCGCCCGCACACAGTCCGCCGCCTCCGCCACCCGCCGCGCCGAGCTGGCACATCGCGGTCAACGGCCAGACGCAGGGTCCCTTCACGCCCGAGCAGATCTCGGCGGGGATCGCCGCGGGACAGGTGCGCGGCGACACGCTGCTCTGGGCTGCGGGGATGGCGAACTGGATGGCCGCCGATCGAATTCCGGCATTTGCGATCGACTTCCAATCCGCGCCGCCGCCACCGCCGATCGGAACTCGCGCGGAGGAGTGAGGCGCCGATCGTTTCGCGAGCGGCCGCGCCCGCCTCCCACCGGCCCGAGCAACCCGAGCGGTCGGTCGATCCGAACTTCGGTGCGAGGCACTCGACTGGCGGGTTCTGTCATCCGTGCAATGCGATTGCAACGTCGGGATCTTCGCGTCGTCGACTCGATCGATTCAACGAAACTGCATGCTGCTTCGCGAACCTATTCGAATTCGAATCTCGCGCGCTCGCTCGATTTGCCGAACCTCGCGCCGACGGGCTAACGTACCGTGCCGAGACGGAGCCCAATCGATGACCCACGACAACCCGGCGCGAAAGTCGCGCCGAGCGAGCCGCAAGAGCGGAGGTCGCGCGGCTCGCCACGCCGAGCGCAAGAAGGGCGCGGCCGGAATGGCCGTGCGGCCGGGGCTCGAAGGTGGCGCCTACAAGCCGTTGAGCGAGCGCGACATCGAGCGCATTCACGACACGGCGCTCGAGGTGCTCGCGAACATCGGGATCGGCGAGCCGATCCCTGCGATCCTCGATCACGCGCTGCCGAAGGGCTGCACGCTCGACGACAACGGGCGCTTGCTGTTTCCGCGCTCGCTGGTCGAAGACCTGATCGACGTCTCGGCCAAGGAATACGTCGCGTACGCACCGAACCCGGAAAACGATCAGGAAGTCAAGGGACAGCGCGTCCACATGGCGACTTCGGGCGAAGCGGTCAGCATCCTCGACTACGAGACCCAGACCTATCGACCCTCGAGGCTCGTCGACCTCTACGATGCGGCGCGCCTCGCGGACCAACTCGAGCACATCCACAACTTCGGCCAGCCCTTCATCGCCACGGAGTGGAGCGAGGACCTCTACGTCCACGACATGAACATCGCATACGCGGAGTTGGCGGGTACCGACAAACCGATTGCGCTCGGCATCGCGATGGTCGACCACATCGATCCGCTGATCGCGCTGTTCGACGCCTATCTCGGCAAGGAGGGCGGCTTCCTGGAGCGCCCCTTCTGCATCTTCGGCGGCTGCCCGATCGTCTCGCCGCTCCGCTTTGGCAAGGAGAACGCGGAGGTCCTCGTCAAGGTCGCGAAGCTCGGATTGACGGGTGACATCGCGATCGCCGCCCAGGCGGGCGCGACGGCGCCCGCCGCCCTGGCCGGCGCGCTCGTGCAGACCTTTGCATCGTCGCTCGCCTGCCTGTGCGTGATGAACCTGATCCGGCCCGGCAGTGCGATCAACTTCGGCATCTGGCCGTTCATCTCGGACCTGCGAACGGGTGCCTTCAGCGGCGGCAGCGGCGAAGAAGCGCTGGTCATCGCAGCGGCCACGCAGCTCGCCAACCACTATGGGTTGATTACGAGCGTTCCCAGCGGCATGACCGACTCGAAGACGATGGACGCGCAGGCGGGCTACGAGAAGGCGATCACGACGACCGCGGTCACGCTCGCGGGCGGCAACATCGTCAGCTGTTATCCGGGCATCGTGGGAAGCCTGCTCGCGCAGTCCTTCGAGGGCATGGTGATCGACAACGACATGATGGGCAGTGTGATGCGCCTGCTCCGGGGGATCGAGGTCACGGACGAGACGCTCTCCTACGACATCATCCAGAGCACCGTGCACGGCGTGGGCCACTACCTCAACCAGGAGCAGACACTCCAGATCATGCAGACGGAGTACCTCTATCCGAACATCGGCGACCGGCGGACCGCGAGCGACTGGCAGCAGGGCGGCCAGCAGACCGTGTACGAGCTCGCGCACGAACGGGTCAAGAAGTTGCTCTCCAGCCACTATCCCGCGTACATCGGCCCCGAAGCCGACGCGCGAATCCGCGAGAAATTCCCGATCAAGCTCGATCCGAAGGACATGAAGCCGGGCAACGGAAGGTGGTACGACTGATCGTTCACCCGAGCGCGCACGCGCTTGGACGACGCACCTGGCCGCACGTCGCGCGCATGCACTACGGTCAGCGCGCCCGCGCTCTACGCGAGCTTCGATCGCGCGAAGAGCGGTGATCTGAAGCCGAGCCACGAGCGACGCGGCGAGAATCGCCGCGACGTCGAACGGCGAAGGTGACGACGGCGGGGCAGCGCCTTCCGCTGCCCCGCCGTCGATTGCGTTACTGCTGCGGGCGGAGCTCGACGCGCCGGTTGGTCTGGCGGCCCTGCTCCGTATCGTTGGTAGCCACCGGACGCGACTCGCCGAAGCTTCGCGTCATGAGCCGGCTGCCGCTGATGCCCTTCTTGACGAAGTAGGCCCTCACGGCATCCGCGCGCCGTTGACCCAGCCCCATGTTGTAAGCCTCCGACCCCATCGAGTCGGTGTGCCCGTGGATCTCCATCGGAATCGTCGGGCAGCGCTTGAGCTGGTCGACGGCGACGTCGAGGATCACCGAGCTCGTGCCGGTGATTTCGGCCTTGTCGAACGCGAACTCGATGCCGCGCAGCACCATCCGGCCCGCGCACGGATCGTCCTTGACCGGGGCCGCGCCCGTGAAGACGGCGTGCGTGAACTTCATGAAGCTGTTCGGATTCCAGATGTCCGCCATCTTGCGCGCGCTACCGCAGCTGGTGAGCGCCGAAACGGACTTGAGGAAGCGAGCGCCGGCTTCGTCGTCGCCGACGTGGACCGTGTGGAAGCAGACGTTGCCCATGCGGCTCTTGACGAGCGACTTCGCGGCATCCATCGCGTCGTTCTCGCTGTCGGCCAGCCCGTCGGAAAAGATCACGACCGCGGCCACGCCCGACTTGGTCTTGAGCGCTCCCTGGACCTCGGCGAACACGTCGTGGAACGGAGTCTCGCCCCCGAAGCCGTGGAGGTCGCCGAGGATTCGCAGGCTGTCCGCCTTGCTGGCGAGCGCGCTTCGGTTGAACGGCGCCAGCGGAGCAACGATCCGGTCCTTGCCACCGAAACCGATCAGCGAAGCGTCGTAAACCCCGGGGGTCTTCGCGCGGGTGTCGGCCGCGGGCATCGCCTTGACGAACGACTGAGTGAGCGCCTTGATCGAAGGGAAGGTCTCGGCCATGTAGGTGGTGCCGGACGCGTCCGCGATCACGACGGCCTGACTCGGAACCCGCCACTCGTTGGCGGAGAATTGCACCGGGGTCACCGATAGTGCCGGTTGCGACGGAAGTGTCTTCGCCGTGCAGCCGGCAGCGAAAATCGCGACCATCAGCACGAGTCCTAGTTTGATTCGCATCTGTTCCCTCCGTTGAGAGCCAAGGCCCCCGTGACATTCAGAGTGTTGGAAGTCTGTGTTTCACGCCCGTAAGAATTTGCGCCCTTGCGTTTCGCTCCCGATCCGGCGCGACCGCGTTCCCCGACGGGAACACCCTTGGGGGATTCGCTCGGGCGAAACGGGAGTTTCAGCCGCATGGCGGGCCAAATCCATGATATCCTAGCAGTCGGGGATGATTTCCGTGTAGGGATTTCGCGGGGGCCCGTTTGGGCCACGGTGTGGTAAATTCGCCATGCCTAATGGAGGGGAGACTTGCCATGTCGAAGGTTTGGTTTGCAGTTTCGCTAGTAGCTCTGCTGGCTTGTGGCGCCGGAGAATCCGACTCCGGAGCGACGGGCGGCATTCCGGATACTCCGCCGGTCTCCGCAAAGGCGCCGGCCGGCGACGCCGCCGGGGCGGCGGCGGCCGAGAAGATGGCGGCCGCCGAGAAGATGGCGGTGGCCGCGGGCGAGCAGGCCGAGACGGAGGCGGCCGAGATCAGCTCGTGCACCCGCCTCGTGGCATCCAAGAAATTCGAGGAGGCCCTGCCCGTCTGCCTCAAGGCGGCGTCGATCGACGCGGACAACGCCGAAGTCAAGGCCGCGCTCGCGAAGGCCCAGGCCGAGACGGCGAAGGAAGCCGCCTCGGGCGCCGCAGCCGACGCCGCTTCCAAGGCGCTGGGCGGCCTGGGCGACTGATCCGATCGCGGCAGCCGGACCGGACGCCGCGCGCCCGACGGCGCGATCCCGCCATCGCGCAGAAGAGATGCGCGACGCGGGCGGCCAACCCCGCAGGAGCGGCGGCTGGGGTCCGGCTGCGTCGCGATCTCGACGCGGCTCCGCGCGCATGGGCAGTCGAACCCAGCGCGAGCGCGCAAGCTCGGGCCGAGCGCTTCAGTAGCTCAGCGTCGCCTGGAAGAACGCCCAGTTGGTGTCTTCGTCCGGGAGGGCGGGGTTTCGGCTGAAGACGCCGCCGCCGAAGAGGTGCGAGACGCCGGCCATCAACCCCACGTGCGGGTTGACCTTGTAGTTCATCACGAAGTCGATCTCCTGGCCGACGTTGTTCGAGTTGAAAGACGGGGAGCCCCCGTAGCCGAGCGAATCCTTCGCGAACGCGCCCGACCCGAAGTAGCGGAAGTCGTCCGACGTCCAGAGCCAGAACTGATGGAACGCGAGCTCGAGGCCGAGCTTGGGCAGCGGCGAGAGCTTCAGCTGGACAATCAGGTCGATCAGGTTCGAGAACGCGAGCTGGTCCGCATAGCCGTAGTAGGGGTGGTTCGTGGGTAGGATGTTGAAGAAGCTGTTGCGGTTGCCGTCGCCCGAGTCGCTGTCGCCGGTGGCGAAATTCACGCCGGTCCGCAGCCACGGCTTCCCCCAGACATCGGGCAGCTGGTAGCCGATCTCCGCGATCCCGGCCCCGGCGATCTGGTCGAGCCTTCGCGTGACGGGGGGCATCGCGGCCGGAACGCCCGTCGGAATCGAATCGATGTACTGGCCCAGCTGGAACGCGCCCCAGAGGATCAGGTCGAGATTTCCCGGCCCGGCGGGATACACGCCGAGCGACGAGATCCCGAAGGTGTACGCCTTGATCTCGCCGAAGAACCCGGCGACCTTGTCGGCATCCCGGTCGTCCGAGTAACCGATGAAGAACGCGCCGATCTCGGTGTTCTCGAACCAGGTGCCCCGCTCGACCGTCCAATCCAGCCCGCCGAAGATCACCTGCTTCTGGCGCTTGTAGCCGCGGTCGATCTCGAACACGCCCGTCGTCGGCTCCGCGGCGTAGAGATGCAGCACGTGGCCGTCCTGCTCCATGCGCGCGGAGACGCCGTCATAGCTGCGCTCGCCGTGGGTCCATTCCACACCCCCCAGGAGGCGCCGTTCGAGCCGCTTGTTCTTGAGGTAACGCCAGTTGTCCTCGTCGTAGCGGATCGCGCTGGCGTTCTTGAGATCCTGGCGGCCGACGCGCAGCCAGTTCGCGGCGTCGAGGCGCGCTTCGCCGAAGAGCTGGCGGACCGCGAAGCTGTCGACGCTGCTCGCGTGCGGGTGGGCCGGGCCGAGCGGGCTCTGCGACCGATGGGCGTTGATCCGGTACAGCCCCGCCGCGCCGTTCGGGTCGGTGTCCAGATCGAAGACGTTCACGTGCTGCCCCTCGGCGAAGAGCCGGAGCCGATCCCTCCAGGTGTAGTCGCCCGAGATCCGGTTTTGGAACGCGTAGATGTTGTCGCCGCCGTCCCGGAATGCCTGCCAGCGCTCCCAGCGGAAGCGCGACTCGAAGCGCAGGCCGAAGCGGTGGTCGCCGTACTGCGCGTAGACGTTCGGGCTGAAGAAGAACCCGTTCGACTCCGAGGTCGCGTCGGCCGGGGTCGCGGCTCGCGGCGCGGGCTTCGCGGCGGCTCGGGATTGGGGCTCGGCCTGCACCGCGGGTTGGGGCTCGGGTTCGATCTCGTCCGCCGCCGCGGGCAGCCCGAGCAGCGCGAGTACCGCGAGGACCGCGCCCATCGCGCGGGACGGCTGCAGACCCTGGGCGCTCGCCCTTCCGAGCCTTCGGCACCCCAATCGAAAACGCCGGCACTGGCTTCGTTCTGACAACGTTCCATCCCCCCGATCGGTTGGGCGCCGCTGCGCGAAATCTGCGATCCCCCGCGCGTTGGCCTCGCGCGACAGCCGGCGCTCAGTGTGCTCGGCTGACGAGATACACTAAACCGGCCCCTTTCGGCAACGAGGCGGATCGATCGCGTTCGATGAGGCAGATTGACCCATGCGCGGCTTCGTCGGGTGTATCGAACGACCGGGGGCCGTGCAGATCCGGAGGATGGCGCGTGCGAGACGCCGTGATCGCCCCGTTCGACCGCTGCCGCGACCGCGTGCGACCCGAGTGGATCGACGAGAACGAGCACATGAACCTCGGCTACTACGTGGTCGCGTTCGACTGGGCGACCGACATGTGGTTCGACCACATGGGGTTCGACGAAGCCCACCGGCGCGCGCGCGGGGTCGCGAGCTTCGCGCTCGAATGTCACGTCTGCTATCTACGCGAGCTGCGGGCTGGCGATCCGCTCCGCTACACGACCCAATTGCTCGGCTTCGATGAAAAGCGCTTTCACTTCTTTCATCGGATGTGGCACGCAGAGGCGGGCTACCTTGCGGCGACCAACGAGATCATCAATCTGCACGTGGACTGGAGGACGAGACGAGCCAGGCCGATGGCGCCCGAGATCCTCGATCGCCTCGAGGCGCTCGGCGAAGCGCACTTCGAGCTGCCGCGCCCCGAACAGGCGGGCCGCCGCATCGGCCTCGATCAGAAGCCGCAGCGCTGAACCCGACCCACCGCTCAGGAGGAGCCAACCGCAATGAGCCGACCGCCCATTTCCCTCCGCCGAACCCCGCGCCCGTCGGGCGCGCCCGCGCGCCGGATTTGCGCCGCGCTGATTTCGATGACGGCCCTGCTCGCGGCGGCCGGCTGCTCGAAACCGACGGGGCTCGCCGAGCCGAGCCCGACGATCGGCGTCGATCTGGTGCTGCGGGGTGGCGCCGTCTACACCGTGGACGCGGCGCGCAGCTGGGCGCAAGCCGTCGCGATCCGCAACGGGAAGATCGTCTACGTCGGGAGCGATCCGGGCGCACGGCGCTACGTCGGCCCGCGCACGCGGCAGGTCGATCTCGGCGGTGCCATGGTCCTGCCCGGCTTCCAGGACGCGCACATCCACCCGATCGGCGCCGGCATCAATCTGCTCACACTGAGCCTGCACTCAATCGACACGCGCGAGCAGTACCTGGAAGCGCTCGCCGCCTACGCGGCCGCCAATCCCGAGCTGCCGTGGATCACCGGAGGCGGGTGGTCGCTCGAGGCCTTTCCACCGAGCGGCATTCCGACTCGAGACCGGATCGACGCGATCGTCCCGGACCGCCCGGTCTACATCGACTCCGCAGACGGACACTCCGCCTGGGTCAACTCGAAGGCGCTCGAGCTGGCGGGCATCACGCGCGACACGCCGGATCCCGCGGGCGGGCGCATCGACCGCGACGCATCCGGCGAGGCCGTCGGCGCGCTGCAGGAAAAGGCCATGCGCCTGGTCTCCGACGTCATTCCGCCGATCACCCCGGAGCAGGCCGAAGCGGGGCTCAGAAAGGCGCTGGAGGTGCTGAACGGCTACGGCATTACCGCGTTTCAGGACGCGAGCACTCCCGTATCGGGCCCCCAGGCCTTCCGCTACCTCGACGCCTACCACGCGCTCGAGCGGCGCGGCGAGCTCAGCGCGCGCGTGGTGGCTTCCCTTTGGTGGGAAGCGAAGGAGGGATTGGAGCAGATTCCGCGTCTGCTGAAGGCTCGAGCGGACTTCACCGGCGGGCGTCTCCAGGCCACCACGGTGAAGATCATGCAGGACGGCGTGATGGAGAACCACACCGCCGTGCTGCTCGAACCGTACATCGGTGGAGCGAGTGGGCGCGGAGAGAGCATGGTCGACCCCCGAGCGCTCGAGGAGATCGTGACCCGGCTGGACGCGGAGGGCTTCCAGGTCCACTTCCACGCGATCGGGGACGGCGCCATCCGCGAATGCCTCGATGCGGTGGAGCGGGCCCAGCAACTCAACGGAGGCCGCCACAACCGGCACCACATCTCGCACATCGAGCTCTTCGACCCCGACGACATCCCGCGTTTTCGCGAGCTCGGCGTCGTCGCGAACTTCCAGCCGCTCTGGGCGACCGCGGATCCCTACATCACCGATCTGACGCTGCCGTTCATCGGCCCCGAGCGCGGCCGCTGGCTCTACCCGATCGGAAGCGTCCTGCGCAGCGGCGCCGTGGTGGCGTTCGGCAGCGATTGGGACGTCTCCACCGCAAACCCGCTCGAGCAGATCGAGGTCGCGCTGACCCGCCGCGGCCCTGGCGACGAGGACTGGGACGTGTTCATCCCCGAGGAGCGAATCGGGCTGCACGACGCGCTCGCGGCCTTCACGATCAACGCCGCCTACGTGAATCACCTGGAAGATCGCACGGGCTCGATCGAGGTCGGAAAGCTCGCGGATCTGGTCGTGATCGACCGCAACCTCTTCGCGATCGAGCCCGCCGAGATCTCGAACGCTCGGGTGCTGCTGACACTGATCGGTGGAGAGCCGGTCTACGGCGACCCGGGATCGATCGGCGCGCGGATGCGTCGGGGAGGCCGCTGACGGCGAACGCTGCGCGCGCCGCGCAACACCGGCCGACGCGCGATCAGACCCGGCGATTCACCACTCGCGGAGGCCCGCCGCAAAGCGGCGCGGTAGAATCACCTCCACGCGATGTCCGCTCCTCGCCAAATGGCCTTTCGGCGATCGCCGAGTGGAGAACTCCAGATCCGGCTCTCCGGGCTGTGGACGCTCGCCGAAGGCGTTCCTTCGCTCGAGACGGTGCGAGCCGAATTCGACGCGGCGGCCCCGCCGAGCCGCGTGACCTTCGACGCGCGAGAGGTCGCCGAATGGGACTCCGCGCTCCCGACCTTCGCGCGCGGACTGCTGGATCTCTTCGCGAGCCGCGGAATCGAAGCCGATCGCTCCGGACTGCCCGACGGCGTGAGGCGCCTGCTCGACCTCGCCGCGGCCGTACCGGAAACCGAGATCGAGACCGACATCGCAAGCGACTCCCCGCTCGCGCGAATCGGGCTCGCGACGATCCGCCGCACTCGGTCGGCGATCGGGAGCATCGGCTTTCTCGGAGAAATCCCGCTCGCGATGTTCAGGCTCGTCACGGGTCGGGCCCAATTCCGCGCCTCGGACCTCGCGCTGATCGTCCAGAAGTGCGGTGCCGAGGCGGTCGGAATCGTCTCGCTGGTGAGCCTTCTGGTGGGACTGATCCTCGCGTTCATCGGGGCGATCCAGCTCCAGCAATTCGGGGCGCAGATCTTCGTTGCCGACCTCGTCGGCCTCGGGATGGCGCGCGAGATGGGGGCGATGATGACGGCCATCATCATGGCGGGCCGGACGGGCGCGTCCTTCGCCGCGCAGCTCGGCACGATGATCGCCAACGAGGAGATCGACGCGCTCAAGACGATGGGAATCTCGCCGGTGGAGTTCCTGGTCCTGCCGCGCTTGATCGCGCTGACCCTGATGATGCCGCTGCTCTGCCTCTACGCCGACCTGTTGGGAATCGTCGGCGGTGCGGTCGTGGGCGTGGGGATGCTCGACCTCGGCCTGGTCGCCTACTTCGACGAGACGCGCGACGCCCTCTCGCTGAGCGACTTCGCCGCCGGATTGATCCGCTCCGTGGTGTACGGAAGCCTCGTGGCGCTCGCGGGCTGCCTGCGCGGAATGCAGTGCGGCAGGAGCGCCGCGGCGGTGGGCGCCGCGACGACTTCGGCCGTCGTCACTTCGATCGTCTGGATCGTGATCGCCTCGGGCATCATCAACGTGCTCGATCACGTGCTCGAGTAGAGGAGAGATGCCGACCGATCGATCGCTCGTGGAGATTCGAGACCTCACGATGGCCTACGAGGACTTCGTGATCCAACGAGACCTCGACTTCTCGATCGAGCGCGGTGAGATCTTCGTCGTGATGGGCGTCAGCGGTTGCGGCAAGACCACCCTGCTGCGCCACCTCGTCGGGCTGAAGGCGCCCGCGGGCGGCGAGGTCCTCTACGAAGGCGAGTCGTTCTGGGACGCGGGCCCGGAGCGGCGGCAGGCGATGATGCGGAAGTTCGGTGTGATGTATCAGAACGGGGCGCTCTGGAGCTCGATGACGCTCGCCGAGAACGTGTCGCTTCCCCTCGAGGTCTACACGGAGCTGAGCCGTTCGGAGATCCGCGAGATCGCGCTCTTCAAGCTCGCGCTCGTGGGCCTGGCGGGCTTCGGGGATTTCCACCCGTCCGAGGTCAGCGGCGGAATGCAGAAGCGCGTGGGCGTGGCGCGCGCAATGGCGCTGGATCCAGATATCCTCTACTTCGACGAGCCCTCCGCGGGCCTCGACCCCGTCAGCGCGCGGCGGCTCGACGATCTGATTCGAGAGCTGCGAGACAGCCTGGGCATCACCATGATCCTCGTGACCCACGAACTCGACAGCATCCTGGCAATCGCCGATCGGTCGGTCTACCTCGATCGGGATTCGCACACCATGCTGGCCATCGGTCCGCCCACGGAGCTGCTCGACAACCCGCCGGATCCGAAGATCCGGCAATTCCTGAATCGGGGAAGACCGTGAGCGAGCGCGTGAACCCCACCTGGGTCGGCGTATTCCTGTTGGGCGCCATCGCGCTCGCGGTGACGGGCCTGATGGTCTTCGGCGGCGGTCGCTTCTTCACCGAAAAGGTCAGCTACGTCGCCTACTTCCCGGAAGCCGTCAGCGGGCTCAACGACGGAGCCCCGGTCACCTTCCGCGGCGTGAAGGTGGGCGAGGTTCGCCGCATCGAGGTGCAGCTCGACGCCCAGGATCTGTCGGTCAAGATTCCCGTCTACCTCCAGCTCGAGCGCAGGCGGATTCGCGAGATCGGCGGCACGTCGCCGGGGATCAACTTCCTCCCGGAGCTCATCGAGCGCGGCCTCCGCGCACAGCTGCAGCTCCAGAGTCTCGTCACGGGCCAGCTCAGCGTCCAGCTCGACATCCGACCCGACCGGCCCGCGCGCTACGTGGACCCCGTCGGAGAATTTCCGGAGATGCCGACGATCGCATCGAGCATGCAGGAGTTCACCGAGACCATGGAGTCGCTCTCCATCCAGGATCTCGTCAACGACGCGCGCCAGGTGCTCGCGGGCATGAAGGCACTCGTCAACTCCCCCGAGCTCGCGGAGCTGATCGCGGGATTGAATCGATTCGTGAACTCGGGCGAGCTCGCGGGCGCCGTCACCCATACCAACGAGGCGATCGACGACTTCCAGACGCTCGTCGCGAATATCGATGGTCGGATCGGAAGCCTGAGCGCGAGCGCACAGCTCACGCTCGCGGAGGTCGATCGCACGCTCGCAGCCATCCAGAAGACGGTCGAGGCCGCGCGGCAGCTGCTCGCGATCGCGGCCGAGGGCTCGCCGATGCGCTACGAACTCGAAAAGATGCTCGGCGAATTGACCGCAGCCGCGCGCTCGATCCGCCTGCTCGCGGAGTACCTCGAGCGAAACCCCGACGCCCTGGTCCGCGGAAAGCCCGGAGGATCCTGATGCCGCGCACCCGCGGTCTGCTCTCCTGTGTCGCGGCCGGGCTGCTGCTGACGGCCTGCTTCGGCCCCGGAACGACGCGCACCACGAGGCTTTTCGTGCTCCATTCGACCGCGCCCTCGTCGAGCGGCCCAGCGAGCGATCTTCGCCTCGGCATCGGACGCATCTCGCTCCCGGAGCTGTTGAATCGCCCGCAGATCGTCACGCGAATGGGCACCAACGAGGTGCGGCTGGCCGATTTCTCGCAGTGGGCAGAGCCCCTCGAGCAGAGCATTCCGCGGGTCCTCTCGGAAGATCTCGCACGACGGATCGGAACCGATCGGGTGGCCGTCTACCCCTGGCCCACGCAGCTGAAGGTCGACCTCATGGTCGAGATCGCGATCGTCCGGTTCGACGCGGACGCCGACGGCGAGGTCTCGCTCGTCGCGCGCTGGCGCGTGCTCCGACCCGATGGATCGGAGCTGCACCCCCTGCGAGCGTCGAGCTACACCGAGACCTCGGCCGACCATTCCATGGAAGCGGCCGTCGCCGCGATGAGTCGCGCGCTCGGATCGCTGAGTCGCGAGATCGCGTCCGCGATCCAGGCCACGCCGCGCTGATCGAAAAACGCCCGCGCCGACGCCGCCGCGGCGGTCAGATGTGCAGCGCGCGCCCCGCGACGGCCAGCGCCGCCTCGCGCATCGCCTCCCCCATCGCGGGGTGCGCGTGGCAGGTGCGCGCGATGTCCTCCGCGGACGCGCCGAACTCCATCGCGATCACCGCCTCCGAGATGAGATCGCCCGCGAGCGGTCCGAGGACGTGCACGCCGAGCACGCGGTCGCTTTCCGCATCCGCGAGGATCTTCACGAATCCATCCGTAGCGCCCGTCGTGCGCGCGCGACTGTTGGCCGAGAACGGAAACTTGCCCACCTTGTAGGCGACGCCCCCCTCCTTCAGCGCCTCTTCGGTCTTCCCCACGCTCGCGATTTCGGGCCAGGTGTAGACCACGGAAGGGACCCGATCGAAATCGACGTGACCGCTCTGGCCCGCGAGGATCTCGGCGCAGATCGAGCCCTCGTCTTCCGCCTTGTGGGCCAGCATCGGGCCGGGGATGCAGTCGCCGATCGCGTGGATGCCCGGAACGCGGGTCTGGAAGCGCTCGTCGACCTCGATGAATCCGCGCTCGTCGGTCGCCACGCCCAGCTCCTCGAGTCCGAGGCCCTCGGTGTACGGCCGGCGGCCGATCGCGAGCAGCACGACGTCTGCGGCGAACTCGCGGGCGCCTCCGCCCTCCACGGGCTCGGCGTTCACGAGCACGCCCCGCCCCGCCACGCTCGCGGCCGTGACCTTCTGCGAGAGCTCGAACTCGAGCCCTTGCCGCTTGAAGACCCGAAGCGCTTGCCGGCCGATCTCGCGATCCATCCCGGGCAGGATGTGGTCGAGGTACTCGAGGAAGACGACCTCCGAGCCCAGCCGCGACCAGACCGATCCCAGCTCGAGGCCGATGATGCCCGCGCCGATCACGATCAGCTTCTCGGGAACGCTCTCGAGACTCAGCGCCCCGGTCGAGCTCACGATGCGCTTCTCGTCGACCTCGACGCCCGCGAGCGGCGAAGATTCGGACCCCGTCGCGATCAGGATGTTGCGCGTCGCCAGGCGCTCTTCCGATCCATCGCCCGAGGAGACGACGACCTCGCCGGGCGCGGCGATGCGCGCGCTGCCCGCGATGCGATCGACCTCGTTCTTCTTCAGCAGGAATTCGACGCCCTTGGTGAGGTCGGCGACTACCTTTTCCTTGTGCGCCATCATCGCGCGCAGGTCGAGCTCGAGGCCGGAGATCCGGATGCCGTGATCGGCGAGCTCCTGCTTTGCTTCGAAGTAGCGCTCCGACGAGTGGAGCAGCGCCTTCGAGGGAATGCAGCCGACGTTGAGGCAGGTCCCGCCGAGTGCGGCGCGCTTATCGACGCAGGCCGTCTTGAGGCCGAGTTGGGCGGCGCGAATCGCGGCCACGTAGCCACCCGGCCCGCCGCCGATCACCACCAGGTCGTATGCGGGTTCGCTCATCGGCTCCTCACGCCTCTTCCAGATTCATCGACAATTGTTCGGGATCCTCCAACCCCTC
>JBFGGA010000018.1:0-27671 GCA_041579295.1 Myxococcota bacterium
ACACCGACCACGACGAAGCCGATGCGGACGGCCTGGCGCAGCAGCTCCTGGGCGAACGGGTTCGTCGTGAAGCGCCGGTAGGGCGCATTCCAGGCGACCGCGAGCCGGCCGAGCGCGAGGAAGAACGCGAAGACCAGCAGCGACACTGCGAACAGCGGAAGCGCCGCAACGAAGGCGAGCGCGCGCTCGCGCAGCTCCGCCAGGACGGGGCGCAGACGTCGCTCGAGATCGCGCGCCTCGACGATCTCGTCCTGGACCTCCACCGCACCCTGCAGCTGGCCCGCGATGCGCACGGCCTTCTCACGCGCCCGACCCGAGAGGACCTCGCCGGATAGGCGGATCACACCCGCGCGAACCTCCACCGCGACCGACCCGAGCCCTTCCACCTGGCTGAAGATCTCGCGCAGGCGCTTCTCGATGGCGCGATCCTCGGCCTCCGAGCTGGCCTGTGCGATCGCGCGCGCGGAGCCGTCGGGCTCCGCAGGCAAACCGCCGAGGTTGGGTAGCTCCTGCGCCGCCGTGGGGTCAGCAGGCCCCACGGCCAGCGCCCCCGCCAGCGCCAGCCCGATGGCCAGCGGTGCGCGCACGCCTACCCCGCCATCGGCTCTGCCAGCGGGGCCGTGGCCGGCCGCACCCCGAGCTCCGCGATCAACCCCTTGCCGCGCACCGTGACGTCGCTCGCAAAGCGGAACTGGTCCTCGGCGGCAATCGGATACGCACGCACGCGGTAGCAGGTACCCCAGGGACGCTCGGCGACGACGACGGTGATGGGCCTGGCCACGTCGACCCAGGGGCTCGCGAGCGCTGCGTCGCCGAGCGCCTGGCGCAGGCGCGCTGCGTCGTGGTCGGGATGCACGTGGAAGTCGGCGACGCACTGGAGCGTCGGACTGCCATCGTTGGCGTTGCGCACGACGGAGTCCCAGATCCGGCCGTGGGGCACCGTCACGACGTCGTCGTCGGGCGTCACGATGCGCAGGGCGCGCATGCCCATCTCGCGAACCTCACCGTACACGTCTCCGATTCGCACCCAATCGCCTTGTCGGTAGGGTCGCTCGAAGAGCACGATGACACCCGCCAGAATGCTCGTCAGGTAGTCCTTGAACGCAAAGCCGATGGCGACCGCGCCCGCGCCCAGCAATGCGATCAGGCTCTCGGTACGCGGCTCGACGACGATCGGCAGGATGAGTAGAGCGGCCAGCAGGAAGGCCGCCAGGCGAAAGACGGGGACCCAGGGGAGCACGAGGATTCGGACCCGGGGTCCGAGCCGCGCCACGATGGGGGGGAGCCCGCGCTCGACGAGGATCACCGCTGCAATCGCAATCGCGACGATGACGGCGATCTCGAGCGCGTCGGCGCCGCTGATGGGCCGCAGGATCGTCGCGGGCTCGGAGGCGTCAGTGATTGGTTCCAAAAAGGTTCCTCCTGCTAGAGATCGTCGGCGGGAATGCCCGCTGAAACCAGCTCCCGGCGCACGGAGGGATAGCCGATTGCGGACACCCGCCACTGGTCGGCGTGGGCCTCGACCAGACGGGTGGCCGCCAGGCCCGCCAGGCAGCGCGAGAGCGCCGCGCGGTCGAAGGGCAGGACGCGTTCGAGCACGCCCAACGAGAGCCCTCCGTGGATCAGCAACGAATGCAGCACCGCGATCTCCTCGAAGCGCGCGCGGCGCTCGAGCGAGGGCGAAGTCAGTCGCGCCCAGGGAACGACGGCAAGCCTCGTTACACCGCGGGGAAGGTCGACGCCGTCGAATGTGCCTTCGGGCGGTCGTTGCAGTGCGGCGGCCCAGAGCGCGCGGGCCACCACGGGGTTGCCGCGCGCCTCGGCGGCGAGATGGCGCAGGAAGTCCGACGAGTCGCCGGGGACTTCTTCCCCTTCCGGCCGAAGCAGCCACTTTCCGTCGGGCTCCCGGCATACGACGCGGCCCTCGGCCGTGAACCCGAGCCAGGATGCGAGCGCCTCGGCGTCGAGCGCAGCCAGAACGAGCGGCTGCGGGAGCAGGGCGTCCACTTGGAGCGCCGCCCGCAGCCAGGCCCAGGCCCAGCTCCCACACGACACCAGCGTGTCTGCGCGGCGCAGCGCGAGCGCCGCCAACAGGTCACGGAACGCGCCCAGCGCGTGCGGGTGGCGCAGGAACCAGCGCTCGAGGTGCGGGATCGCCAGCGGCTCGTCCACCCGGCGCTCGAGAGCGCGCAGGATCGGCCCGCTCGCGCCGAGCAGCGCGTCCGGGTCGGGCAGCTCGAGTACGGCGATGCGCCGGGCGCGCGCCAGCATCGCGACCAGCTCCAAGCTGGGGCCGGGAGGCGGCTCCACCACCACGCACAGCGTCGGCGACGCCGCTCCCTCCGGCCATTCCGGAAGTGATGCCGACAACGCTTCGCCCATCCGGTCGAGCGGCAAGACGGGGACGAGCTTCTCGAGTTCGTCCGAGCCGAAAGCCGGGAGCTCCCCCTCTTCATTCGCTGGGTCCGATGGGGTCTGGTCCCGGAAGCGCTGAAACAGACCGCGCAGGCCCGTACGCGCCAGCTCGGACACCGACGCGGGCGGTACGCGGAACTCGACGAGGGGCTCGAAGCGCCAGATGGGCTTCGCCTCTTCGTCTGCCGCAGTGGTCCCTGCTTCGAGACTCGTCACAGGTCGTCACTCACGTTCGGCGTACCGATCTCAGCAGCCAGCCGCCGGCGAGTCCAGCGCCGAGCACGCAGACCGGTAGGGCCGAGCGCGACGTCTCGAGCATCCAGAAGAGAAGGCGGACCTCGACGATCTTCGTGTTCTGGAGAACGAAGGCGCCGAGCAGTACCAACAGCGCGACCACGACCCAAAGCTTCCAGTTCACGTGCGTTCCGGCTCCTTCGGGCCCCCGAGAACACTACCATGGGGCCGCTGGTGCGGCTTCCCGCTCGCCCACCGGGGAAGCGGGGTTCCGGGACGAGGAACCCATCCAGGGACCCGAGCGGTCACGACCGAAGCCTTCTCGCTGATACGGGTCGCCCTCTCGATCGCGGGTAGCGGCGCGCGACCTCGTCGCCGTGGCTACGCTGAGCTAGGTTGGCTCGGCGGGGGATCCGATGAAGCACGATGTCGTCGTCGTGGGCGCGGGTCTCTCCGGGCTGATCGCGGGTCTGGAGCTGCAGCGCGCCGGTCGACGCGTCTTGATTTTGGAGCGTCGCGCGGTCGCTGGAGGCCTCTGCGGTTCGCACCTGGTGGACGGCTTCGAATTTGGGACGGCGTGTGCGGACTTCGGAGCCGGCTTCCTCACCATCCTACGAGAACTCGGAATCGAGCAGCGTTTTACGCCCGCCCGCGTGCGCGTCGTACGCGCCCACGAGAGCTTCGATCTCCCGCCATCGTGGCGCGACGGCCTGACCTGGCTCCAGATCTTGCCCGACGCGCTGCGCGTCGGACGCGCGCTGCGCGGACGCAACAGCGGGTACCTGGCCCCGCTGGTGAAGGACCGCGTTCGCAATCCCCGCTTCGCCGCACTGCTGGACACGCTCGCCCACGCCCTCGCGATCGCTCCGGAGCAGGTTCGCATCGAGAGTCTCCGGCAGGAGCTGAACGGACCTTGGCGGTACGGGTATCAAAAACCGATCGCGCCCATCGGAGGCCCCGCGGCGCTGGTGTCGGCTCTGGTTGGGGAATTCCGAAACCGAGGTGGAACGCTGCGACTGGAGACTCCGTGCCGGGCGATCCGAGACGAAGGCGCGGAGAAGGTGGTGATCTGCGACGAAACGACCTTCGCGGCGCGAGCCGTGTTGACGAGCGAGGGGCGCTGGGAGGAGTACCCCGCGCAACTGAAGCCCGGGCTGGCGGCCGGCTTCCTCCACCTGGCGGTCGAGCGCGCGCTGGCGTTTCCGGGTGGCATCCACACGCTCTTGGACTTCCCGTCGGGCAGCGGCGAGGCGTTGGCGCGATTGGACGCGGGCGAGCCCGCGCTGGAGCGGGCGCCGCTACTCGTGTCTCACCGCGGGATACCCGGCGGACCCGATTCCTACACGCTCACCGCGACGATGTTGATGCCTCGCGGGCGGGAAGCGCCGAGCGACGAGGAGATCGACCGATTGGAACGCGGCGCTTTGGATCGACTCGAGCGCCTGCTACCGGGGCTGCGCCCGCGCTTGCTCCATCACCGATTCTTGTGCCCGAAAGCGTTCGAGGAGCTGCACGGTCTGTCGAGTCGCCCAACCCCCTATGTCCGCACCCCGGCGCTCGCGAAGCCCGATGTGTACGACGCCGAACGCAACCTCTACTTCCTGGGCAACTCCGTGGGCCCCCCGGGCGACCACGCCGTCGCGGCGGCACTCTCGGGCCGCTGGGCCGCGCGGCGCGCCGACGCTGCGCTCTAGCGTCCTGCGATTCGAAACACTTCGATGCGACCCCGATCCATGACCGCGACCGCGCGCCCCTCGGCCGCGCACGATCGAGCACGTTCCGATCCGTAGTTTTGATGAGCTTTGAAATCTCTCGGTAGATTTCTTTTCTCGTGATCGCCGATCGCGGCTGCCGAGAGCCGTGCTTCAGCGCATCTCCTGCTCAAGCAGCGCTTGCCCGCGGACGATGTAAGGCCAACCGCAACGAGACATCCGAGACGCGGTTTGCGGCCGGCACCTACGAGTGGTCAGGAGATCTTCGCGATGCGGTCGATCGAGAGCGAGCGAGAACGAAGGCCACTCAGACAACTGGAGGCGTGCAACCTCATGCTGACCGAGAAAGCATCGATTCGTGCTGCAATCGCGGCCGTGGCAATCCTGGTCGTTTGGGTTCCCGACTCAGACGCATATCCGACCTATTCGGAAGGCAAGGTGACGCACCCGGCGGGAAGCCCCCGATGCCGCCCGAACGACTCAGATGGTTGTGAGGAGCAGTACGGGTACTGCAAGTCCTGCCACGGACATTTTCGCGCGAGCGACCAGAATGATTTTACTCCGATGCTGCAGGATCGATATGTGTCGCCTGGCGACGGCAGGAGCTGGAGGGCGATCTATAGACGCACGGATCCCCGCGCCGAACCCAAAATCGAAATCGGCCTCCATGACATCCATCGAAAAATCATGCTCGACGAGGAAGACGTCGACGTCATCAGTTGCGACACCTGTCACACCAGGCCCCCGGGATTCTACCCCGTGTACCTGGGGTCCTCTTCGTCGACCTTCTTCGATCCGATCGGCTGCATGGGCTGCCACGGTCGATCGGAGGACGCGGGAAACGACGACGTATCGGCAGGATTGGGCGCGGGACTGCGCCAGCACCACACGAACGCAGGCGTCACAGAGTGCAAGACCTGCCATTCGGATGCGGACCCGGCGAACTACACCCCGGTGGGCGAGAACGTCTTGCCGCCCTACTACTTCACGCCGGACGCGATTCACGTGAACAAGCCGACCGACCCCTGCAACCGGCGCCGCTCCGAAGACTACGTCGGTCGCGGCAAGGGCCTGGACAACGACGGCGACGGCTGGTTCGACAGGCGCGATCCCGACTGCTGGGCACGGTCGTTCCGATTCAACCCGGAGTAGTAAGGCTTTGGTCGGGTGATCCCGGGGGCATCGACGCGCGCTGCGACATCGCGGAGGCGGGCGATTCGGGGCCGATTTCCAGCTCGGCAGTAGTCTGGAGTCACCGGCCCCCTCCCCTCCTCCGCGAATTCGCCTTCGGGCGGCGCGCGCGTCGAGCGTGACCGCGCGACCCATGCGACAGCGTCGGATGGCGAGGTGGGCGGCGACCCCCGCGCCGGGCCGGCCGTCCCCGCGGCCCGATGCGTCCAGGTCCTGCAGTCCGACAGATTCCCGTACATCGCGGACACGGCCGAAAACGCAGCTCGAATTGGCTATCCCGCCGACCTACCCCGCGGGGTAGGTCGGCGGCCTGGGCCCACGCGTTTCACAAGATAAAAAACTGTTCTGTACAGCGACCTGCGCATTGTGGTAGATAAAACCCGCAGGAAGCTGCCGACGTGGAGTCCAGGCATCTTCCGACGAGGGGCGGCGATTCAGGGCTCCTGCTGTTCTGGAATAGGAGTGACACGGATGGGACGCATTGCAGCGATTGTTGGAACGCTGATCCTGACGATCGGTTTATTCGCACTGGGACCGGTCAGCGTGGTCGGCGCCCAGGGAACGGGAACCGGACCCGGAACGGGCACCGGCCCGGGCACCGGAACCGGCCCCGGTACCGGAACCGGACCTGGCACCGGCACGGGCCCGGGAACCGGAACCGGACCGGGAACCGGCACGGGCACCGGACCTGGAGCGGGCGACTGCTCGCACGGATTCTTCAAGAACCACACCGAGTTCTGGTTCGGCTGGCCGTGCCAGAGCTTCTGCGACGGCCTCAGCGACGAGGACCTCCTCGAAGACCTGAACCGGAACGGAGGTGGGGTGAACAAGATCATGCGCGAGTTCGCACGCGACTGCCTGAACCTGTGCACGGGTTGTACCGAGTAGAACCTGCCTGAAGTTGGCGGCGGAGCGGCGCCTCGCTGAGGCCGCTCCGTCGCCACTCCAGGCGCTCCGCCGCAAAATCTCCGCGCGGGCCTTCCGGACCCGAGGTGTGATCGAAGCCGAGGTGCACCCGTCGAGGCATCGCGTCGCGCTGCTGCTCGCGCTGGCAGCGGCGGCACTGCTGGCGTCGAGTGCCCCCGGCTACCTCGCCTCCGGCGGCGCCCCGCACGGCGACGACAACTCCTCGCACTTCGCCGAGATCCTCGTCGTCGCCGACCATCTGAAGGCCGGCGAGACGGACTTCTGGTTCGACCAGACCAACCTCGGCTACCCGCTCTTCCTCACCTACCAACCCCTTCCTGCGCTCGTCATGGGCGCGCTGACCGCGCTGAGCGGCGACTCCATCTCCCCGCTCACACTCTTCAAGCTCTCGATCCTGCTCGTCTGGGCCGTCATGCCGACCGCGTGGTACCTGGGCGGGCGCTGGCTCGGCATGGGTCGCACGGCGGCCGTCGCGCTGGGCCTTTCCATCTTCGTCGTCGACGATTTCCGCTCGTTCGGCCTCGGGCTCTCATCGGCGCTGGCGAACGGCCTCTACACGCAGTCGTGGGGAGCCCTGCTGCTCCCGCTCGCACTCGGCAGCATCCATCGCCTGTTGTATCCCCGAACCGCGGGCTACGGAATACCAGCGCTGCTCCTCGCGCTCACCTTCCTGTGCCACGCGTTCCTCGGCCTGTACGCGAGCCTCGCCGCGGGGCTGCTCGCGATCGCGCAGCCGCGCGGGGTGCTCCGCCGCGTGCGGGCGCTGCTCGGGGTCTACGGCCTCGCGCTGCTGCTCCTCGCGTTCTGGCTGGTTCCCTTCCTCGCCAACCTCGACTACCAGGGCGGCCTGCCCTGGAGACACGCGAGCGAAGACGGCTACCCGGCGACCGAGCTGCTGCGCTTCGCGCTGGTGGGCGCGCTCTTCGACCACGGCCGCGCGCCCTGGCTGACGCTGCTGGTCATCGTCGGGCTCGCGCTCTGCTGGCGCGAGCGCGTGCAGACGCTCGAACGCTGGCTGCTCGCGCTCTTTGCGCTGACGATCGCGCTGCTCCTCGGCCGCACCAGCTGGGGCGCCGCCTACACCTGGATCCCGTTTCACGGCGAGCTCGAGGTGATCCGCTACCTCGGCGGGCTGCACTTCTGCGGCCTCGCGCTCGCCTCGCTCGGCGCCGCGCGCCTGCTTCCGTACCTGCCGAGATGGCTCGATCGCCTCTCGGGGCCCGGCTGGCTCAGCGCGTCGCGCAGCCTGCGCGCGATCGCCGTCATCGCGCTGGCCGGCTATCTGGCGAGCACCTACGCGAACGGCCGGCGTTACCTCCAGACCTTCGACACCGCGCAGCCGAGCTTCGCGGGCGCGCTCGCGAAGCTGCGCGAGCGCCCGGAGAGCCGCCTCCTCGTCCACAAACGCCTCGGTCGCATCGATCACTTCCACCTCAACCTGCTGCCCGCGCTCGCCGCGCGCCCGCAGCTCCAGTCCTACGCGCGCGGCTACCACGACACGCTGAGCCTGTACTACGTGGAGTACTTCGACTTCAGCCCCGCCGCCTTCGACCTCTACAACGTCGGCGCCGCGCTCGTGCGCAACGACCAGGCCGAGCTGCTCCCCGAGGGCTTCCGCGAGACCTGGGCGGGCGCCGGGCTGAGCGTCTTCGAGGCCGCGGAGCCGCCCGGCTACTTCGCATTCGTGCACATGCCGCTCGCGGTGGCGGGTGACCTCCGGCGCGTGCGCCCGCTGTTGCGTTGGTCCTCGACGCCGCTCTACGAGAAGAGCCTCGTCGCGCGCCTCGCGCGCGAGGCGCCGAGTGGCGGTGAGCGCGTCGTCGCGCGCGAGGGCGGCCGTTTCGACTACACGTCGGGCGACGGCTCCGAATGGCCTGACGTCTCGCTCGCCGAGCTGCTGCCGCTGCTCGTCGCGCGGCAGGCCGCACCCGCCCCGCGCTCGCGCATCCTCGAGCAGGGCAGCGCTCGAAACGAGTACCGCGCGCTCGTCGACGCAGCCGGCGCTGGCGAGCGGCTGCTGCTCAAAGCCAGCTACCACCCGGGCTGGAAGGCGTGGATCGACGAAGTTCCGACGCAGATCGATCACGCGGCTCCAAACCTGATGGCCATCTCGGTACCGACCGGCCGGCACGAGATCCGCTTCCGTTACCGCAATCCCAGCTACCAGAAGCTGCTCTTCGCCGGCTCGCTCGCTGGCGCGCTCGCGTGGGCGGGCGTCGCGGCGCTCCGCGCGCGTGGCCGCAACCGACATATATCCGTGTAAGCCCCGGGCGGGTCGACGCAGCGGACCCCGGGCCGGGCAGCTGCCCGCCGCAGACGTTCGGTGAGATCAGTCCATGTAGCCCAACGCCCGCAGTCGCTCCGCGGTACCGGGGTCGATCGCCTCCGCGGCCTCGTCGCCGCCCGTCAGCTCGCCGAAGCCCGCGAGCCAGGTGTCGAGCTTCTTCGCGAGATCCCGCCCCACCGGATCACCCTCGCGGAACAGGTTTCGCGTCTCGCCGGGATCCGCTCCGAGGTCGTAGAGCTCGTGGATGTCGCCGTCTGGCGTGGGAATGCGGATGAGCTTCCAGTTGCCCTCGCGCACGCTCTTCCAGTGCCCCGCCGGGCCTTCGAGGTAACGCCGCGGGTTCTGCGCGAAGTAGCGGCGTCCGCTCTCGTGGAAGCTCGCCTCGCGCAGCGGCTCGCCCGCATCGAACGCCAGCGACAGGTCGCGTCCCGGCGAGCCCAGGCGCTCTTCGAGAGCCAGCGTGGACAGCACGGTCGGCGCCACGTCGAAGATCATCGCGAGATCGCCGACGCGGCTGCCCGCGCGGCGGCCGAGCGGGAGCTTCAGGATCAGCGGGATGCGCAGGCTCGCGTCGTAGAGGTAGGCGCCGTGCTCGAAGTGGTAGCCGTGCTCGCCCAGGCTCTCGCCGTGGTCCGCGGCGAACACCACGAGCGCGGGCGCGTAGAGCGATTCCTCGCGCAGCCTCTCCAGTAGCCGGCCGATCACCTCGTCGGTGTAGCGAATCTCGCCGTCGTAGAGCGCGATGGCGCGCGCGATCTCGTCTTCCGCGAGATCGTTCTCGAAGTAGACCTCGCCCAGCTTGAGCT
Organism: Myxococcota bacterium; assembly: GCA_041579295.1. GTDB lineage: Bacteria > Myxococcota_A > UBA9160 > UBA9160 > SMWR01 > JACZVU01. The sequence goes on from JBFGGA010000018.1 coordinate 9,573, forward strand.
CGCCGCGATCGAGGCGCTCGTAGATCGACAGCCGCTGGCCGCCGCGTGGATCGAAGGCCGCATCGTGTGGCGCGGGCGGGTCGTAGCGGAAGTGCGGATCCCAGAGGTGCAGCCAGAGGAACAGCCTCTCGCCGCGGTGCTCGTCCAGCCAGCGCAGCGCTCGCGCCGCGACCTGCTCCGCGCGCGCGCTGCGGTCTTCGGAATGCACGCGATCGTCGAAGACGTCGAACCCCTGCCAGAGCGCGCTCTGCCGGGGGACGCTGGGTGTGACGAACGCGGCCGTCGCGTAGCCCTGCTCGCTCAGCACCTCCGCGAGCGTGCGCCTTTCGCCCGGGAGCACATCGACGAGTGTCAGCAATCCGTGTTGCCGCGGATAGTCGCCGGTCATCAGGGAGGCGAGCGCAGGCGTCGTCCTCGGGACGGTCGTGAAGGCATTCTCGAACAAGATGCCGTCGGCGGCCAACGCGTCGATCGACGGGCTCGTATTCTTCGGGTACCCGTAGCATCCCAGGTGGTCGGCTCTCAGCGTGTCCACGGTGATGAGGATGACGTCGGGGAAGATCCTTCGATCCTCGTCGCCGCGCGGAGCCCAGATCTTCGGATGGGCCCACACGGCCTGATCACCGCTGGGTGGCAACGGCCGCAGCCCTCGCTGCGATTGCGCGGTTTTGAAGAAGATCTCCACCTCTCGGCCCGCGTACGCCTCCAACGAGACGTCGGCCTCGATCCAACCCTCGCCGCGCGCCGCGTGACGCGTGTAGAGACGGTGCAGCTCTCCACGAGACGCGAGCTCGACCTCGAATCGGATGCCGTCGGCAGCGTCGGGCATGCCGATCCCCGCCACGGCGATGGCGAAACGCAGTCGCCCTCGCTCGGGCACGCGGAGGGCGGCGCGATACACGGAAGGAGGGCCCGCGCGCAGCGCGCGGCGTAGCTCGCCCGCGATCAGCGTCTGCTGGACGAGCGTCGAAGGGTCTCCGCGCTCCGGCGGGGTGACCTCCACGAGGCGCAGCTCGTCGACGCAGAGCCGGCCGCTCGCCCTTCCCCAGTTGCCCAGGCTGGCCGCGATCAGCAGCATGCGCGTTTCCGTCTGCGTGCGAAATTCGTAACGGAAGCCGTCCCAGCCTTCGCTCGTGCCCGCGAGCCTGGGCAGCTCTTTGTGCCAACGCGTGGCGTCGTTCTCGTCGCGATTGTCCGCGCGCAGGTAGTCGAACTCGCCCAGGAAGATGGTTCCGTACACGTCTGCGGTCTCGGGCGAGAGGTCGTAGGCGCGCAGCTTCGCCTCGAGCCGGTAGGTGGTGTCCGGCCTCACCGCCACATGGGTGCGAACGTCCGCGTCGGCGGCGCCTTCGCGATCCTCGATGCAAAGGGCCCGGCCTCCGTCCGAGCCCTCGACGCGGCTGTGGTACTTGCGGGCCTTGCCGTAGTGGGTCGCGAGCCGCCAGGGGGCGAGGTGGGGATCTTCGAAGCCCCACTCGGCCACCACCTGCGGTGACGCCCGCGGATCTCCGGTACCCGGCCATACGACGGGACTCAGCATGCCGTCTCCCGCGAGAAGGTCGAGAACGCGAGGCGCACCCTGCGAGCCGGCATCGCAGCCGAGCGACAGCCAGGTCGCGAGGCAGGCGACCAGCAAGCGCGTTCGATCATCGGTTCGGTTCCGCGTCACCTTCCGCACGAGCCCCCGTTCTGCAGCGCTGCACGACGGTACTCCGGTGGCGGAACCTCCGCCAAACTGGCGCGCTGCGTCGCGTCGTCTCGACCCTTCACCCAATCGAAAGGGTTCCGATCCGGTTCCAACCCGTTTGCGGAAAGCGGGCGGGCCACCGGCCCACCGCCCTGGGTTAGCATGCGGTCGCCGTTGTCGGTCGTGCGGGAGGCGCTTGTCGGCTGCATGGTGAATCGAGCGGAATCGGATCGCGCGCGGGCCGTCTCGGCCCGATTGGCGGCCCTGGCCAACCTGGCCCTGGGAGCCGCGATCGTCGCGCTCTTCGTCCACAACGCATTCGAGCTGTACTTCGTCGGCGACGACGCCTTCATAAGCTTTCGCTACGCGCGAAACCTCGCCGACGGCATGGGGTTGACCTGGAATCCGGGCGAGCGAGTCGAGGGCTACACCAACTTCCTCTGGGTCGTGATCGTGGCAGCCGGCATGCGGCTCGGGCTCGAACCGGTGTCCCTCGCCAATGCGCTCGGCATCGGGAGCGGCTTCCTGATCCTCGCGGTGCTGGTCGCCTACTCGCGCTTCGCATTCTCCCGAATTTCCGTGTTCTCGTTCGTCGCTCCGTTGCTTCTCGCGTCGAACCGAACCTTCGTGGGCTGGTGCACCGGAGGACTGGAGACACAGTTCTATTCACTGCTCGTGCTGTCGGGTCTGCTGCTCTTCCGCGTCGAGCGCGAGCGGGCCGAGTCAAAACCGTTCGGATCCTCGGCGCTCTTCATCGCCGCATCGCTCACCCGCCCCGAGGGCTCGATGTTCTTCTGCATCGTCGCGGGCTTCTACGTCATCGATCTGCTGGGGAAGAAGCGATCTCTCCGGTCGTTCTTCGCATGGGCCCTCCCCTACGCGATCGCCATCGGCGCCTTCTTTCTATGGCGCCGACTCTACTTCGGCTACTGGCTCCCCAATACGTTCTACGCGAAGGTTGCCGGGCTCTGGTTCGAGCAGGGCCTCGCGCACCTCGCCGCCTTTGCCAGCGAGTACCAGATCGCGCTGCTGGCGGTGCCGATCCTGGCCCTGCTGATCGCCAGGCGGCGACTCGAGCACTGGCTGCTCGCCGCGAGCATCGCCGCCCAGGCGTCGTACATCGCCGCGATCGGCGGCGACCGCTTCGAATTTCGCTTCATGGTCGTCGTGCTGCCGCCGATCTACTGGCTGGTCGGCTGCGCGGTTCGCGAAGTCGCGATGTCGCCCACCTTGCGCCGTCTCGGCCGCGCCACCCCGTCCCTCGCAGCCGCAATCCTCGTCGGCCTCGCGCTGCTCCCCATCCGCCTGACCCTGTCGGAAGAAGGGCGGGAGTCGCTTCGCAGGCTCAGGATCGAGACCATCGAGCGCACCGGCCACATGGGGAAGCTTCGGATGAGGCAGGGGCAGCGGCTGCGGTCGCTGATCGACCAGGGGCTGCTGCCGTCCGACATCCGTTACGCGACCGGATTCGCGGGCGCCACCCCGTACTACTCCGGGCTCTACACGATCGATCTCTGGGGACTCAACGACGTCCTCGTCGCGCGCCAGGAGAAGAGCTTCGATCTCGTCGCCCACCGCAAGTGGGCGCCGGCCTGGTATCTGGAGCAGCAGAAGGTGGACATGATCGAGGTCTGGGGGGGCTTCGTGATGCCGATCGAGCGGTCGGCCGATGGCGCCATCGTCCTCGACGAGCGCTGCACCGGAAACGTCCACTGCATCCGCGTGGGCGAGTACGTCGCGGTGTTCGAGACCGCCCTCTCGGAGGAGGAGTTTGCCCGGAGGTTCGCCGCCTTCGAGATCCTGAACTGACGGCCCGTGCCGCGCTGATGGGAGAGAACGCTCGCGACAAGCCCGAGGTTCGTCGTGGATCGGCTGCACCGCGCGGGGAGCGAAGCGGATGCGAGCGCCCTCGTTGAGCCGCAGTCGACTTCGTCTAAACTGAGACCCGATTCCCTCGCCCCCGCGTTTGGAGCCGATCGACATGGTGCTGCGAGCCTGGTGCGCGACGCGACCCTACATTGCGATCGCCCGCCCCGATCACTGGTTCAAGAATGTCTTCATGGTGATCGGCGTGTTTCTCGCATTCTTCCTGGACCCGACGATCGAATGGCCGAGCCTCCGGTTCGCCCTGGCCGTGCTCGCGACCTGTCTGGTGGCATCCAGCAACTACGTCCTCAATGAAATCCTCGATGCGACGAGCGATCGAGCGCACCCGATCAAGAAGCATCGCCCCGCTGCTTCGGGGAAGATCAAGACCCCGATCGCGCTCTTCGAATGGCTGGCCCTGATCGGGCTCGGCCTCTTTCTCAGCGCATACATCAACCGCGCGTTCCTGATCACGATGGTCGCGTTCATCCTCATGGCCATCATCTACAACGTGCCGCCGATCCGCTCGAAGGATCTCGCGTTCTTCGATGTGCTGACCGAGTCCATCAACAACCCCATTCGCCTGTTCCTGGGTTGGTTCGTGCTGATTCCGGCCAAGATCCCCCCGATCTCCCTGATCATCACCTATTGGATGCTGGGTGCGTTCTTCATGGCCATCAAGCGGCTCGCGGAAGTTCGCGATTTCGAAAGCAACCAGGTCGCTTACGATTATCGGAAGTCCTTTCGCTTCTATACGCAGGAAAACTTGCTCGGCAGTGCGATCTACTATTCGACGATGAGCAGCCTCTTCTTCGGGGTCTTCCTGCTGCGCTACCACCTCGAGCTGGTGCTGATTACCCCACTCGTCATGGGTCTATTCGCGTATTACCTCGCCCTCGGCTTGAAGCCAAACAGCTTGACGATGCACCCGGAAAAGTTGTATCAAGACACTCCTTTCATGATCTACATTGCAATCTTCGTCGCGTGTTTTCTCTTGTTGCTCTACGTGCAAATCCCGTTCCTCTACGATTTGTTCCGCGTCGAGCCCACCAGGGTCGACCCCTTGTGGGTATTTTGATCCGTGGCGTGAAAGATCGATGAGCCCGCTACCGAGCAATGGTCTCGCTTCCGTCATCGCAGGATCCAAGCGGAGCTTCATCTGGATCGCGTTGGGCTTCTTCGTCGTCCACGGCGCCTTGACGCTCGTCTCGACGTATTACTTTGCCTCGAAGCAAGACACCGTCGAGTTCGAGAACAGGCGCAAGCGCGTCAGGGAGCCCGAGCGGTGGCACAACTACCTCGATCTCAACCGATGGGACGCGGCCCATTACGAGAGGATCGCCGAGGAAGGGTACGTTCGAAATTTCTTCGACGAAGCGGACGATCCCAAGCTGATCATCTGGTACCCGGGATACCCGCTGATTGCGCGAGGGGCTCAGGCGCTGACGGGCCTGCCGATGACGGCGGTCTTCTCCTTGCTATCCGCGTTGTTCACGCTGGCGTTCTGGCAGCTGCTCTGGTCGGCGACGCTCCGGGAGCTGCTCGGCACCAAGGGCTTGCTCATCGCCAGCCTCTTCATCCTGGCCTGGCCCGGCTCGTATTATTGGTTCGCGGGCATGACCGAGCCGCTCGTGGGTCTCTTGTTGATCGGAATCGTCATCTTCTATCGAAAGAATCGATGGAGCTGGGTGGCGGCCTCGTTGGCGCTGGCGACCTCGATCAAACAGGTGTTTCTCGCGCTGGCGCTGGCGTGTTCGATCGTCGATTGGCTCGAGCACAAGAACCAGAAGCTGGCCGTGCTGGGCCGGTTCTTGCTGAGCTGCTCGGGATTCATCGCCTTCGAGATCTACGGCCGCATCCAGCTCGGCCACTTCTTCGCCTCGGGAAAGGCGGGAATCGACTGGTTCGACAAACAGGTCTCGCTGTTCTCGATCGTCGATTTGAACAACTATGCGGCGGATTTCTGGAGCTATGAGAACCAGATCGCTTTCTTCTCGATGTTGTTCCTGCTCGGAGTCTTGACGGGATCCGGATCGAGCTGGATCAAATCCATCCGCACCGGATCGATCGATGCGATCGGCTTCCTGTGGTGGCTGGCACTCGCATATACCACCTTCATCATCGTCGGGAACGGCGTCGGCCGGTTGCCTTTTTCCTCTCTGATGCGCTTTCAGACCGTCAACATCCCCATCGTTCTGCTCATCGCCTGGAGCCTGCGCAGCACACCCACCTGGCGCCTCGTCGCGCTCTTCACACCGGTCCTCTACATCATGCTCTACTGGAGAAATCAGTTCACCGTGGGTTACTGGAGCTGGAACTGGATCTCCTGAGGCATCGGGTTCTACTGCTCGTACGCCAGGGCCGGCGAGAGCGAGCGCAAGCGGGAATGGACGATGCCGTAGCAGAGAAGGGCCAGCGCCACGGAGGCGGCGCCCGCGCCCATCACCGCCTCGTACCCGAATCCCCGACCGAGGAGAAAGCCGCCGGCGGCCGGCCCCGCCGCCATCGACAGGCCCTGGGCGGCGGGGAGCAGCGCCGCGTAGCGCCCCGAGTGATCGATGTTGGCGATGGTTCCGAGCTGGTAGATGTCGATGAAATTCCAGAGCAGGAAGATCACGACGAGCCCCATGAAGTACACGATCACATCGATGCCGAGCGCGTGAATCGTCAGCGCGCTGACCATCACGAGCAGCGCACCCAGCAACGGACGCGACTGCCCATAGCGCCGACTCAGCCAGTAGGCGGCCCCGCAGCCGAGCAGGCTGAAGACCGTGAACACCGCGAGCATCAAGCCGATGAACTCCGAGTCGAATCCGAGATTCACGCCGATGCGTTCGATGTAGGCCCAGTACGCGCCGATCATGAAGTAGAAGCCGAAGACCGCGATCAGGCAGAGCCAGGAGAGGTAGCTCGGAAAGCGCACTCGCACGCCCTCCAAGCGACTGACCCGTTCCTGCTCCCCCGCATCGTAATAGCGGGGCAGCCAGAACACGAACGACAGGCCGGCCGAAAACACCACGCAGTAGGCGACGAAGATCCCATTCGCGCCCCAATGACCGGAGACGTGGGGAAAGGTATAGAGAACGAGTGCGTTGGTGAGCACCTGCCCGAAGATCAGGAACGTGTAGTTTTGGGCCGTGTGATGCGAGCCGGCCAGCACGGCCACCGCAACCGCATACGCCAGACCGGCGCCGGTTCCCGACAGGAACCGGATGGGCAGCAGTGTCCGGAACCCATTCTCGTCGAGCGAAAGGACGTTGCAGAGCACGGCTGCGACGATCCCGGCCGAAGCCAGCAGCCTGCGGTTGACCCGGGTCACGAGCAGCGACGTGACGATGGAGGCGACGAACATCCCGCCCAGATCGGCCGACGCCAGATACCCCACCTGCTCTTCGCTGAAGCCAAGATCATCGACCAACGCCCCGACGAGGATGGGCATGCCCATGAACAGCGAGAAGCCCAGAATGGCCAGGCCGACACAGGCGACGACTGCAGCGGGTCGGTCCGCCTGCGTCAGATGAGGCGGCTCCGCCGCGGTCGCTTTCGACATCTCGTGCGCTTTGCTCTCTCGATGCGGCGCTGCTGTTGCTGCTGTTGCTGCGGTCGCTGCAGGTCGTCGTCGACGAGCGCAACACGCGGCGTCTGCGCGGTGTGTGGCGCCTCCGCGAAGACCGGAACGTCGATCTCGCCCGTCTCGTCCTGGATCGCGTAGATGCGATGCTCGGTTGATTCGCGCGTGCGGACGCTCGCCGTGAGCGTCTCGTTCGCCACCCCTCGGTAGATCCCCCGGTTTGGCGGAACGTCGTCGTAGTCGCGACCGTGGGCGACCACGACGTAGCGCTCGTCGGGAACCAGGTGATGAGTCGGGTCGATCGCGAGCCAACCCAAGGTCGGCGAGTACGCCTCGACCCACGCGTGGCTCTGCGAGGGCTCGTCGCCCACCGGCGGCACGTGAAGATAGCCGCTCACGTAGCGGCACGGGATGCCGCGCAGCCGCAGCAGCCCGAGAAGCAGATGCGCGAAATCCTGGCAGACGCCCGCGCCGGTCTCGAGCACCGTCTTCGTCGTCGATTTGTAATCGGTCACCTCCGGCACGTACTCGAAACGCTCGCGCACGAACTCGGACAGGCCGCGCAGCTGCTCGCCGAGGGGAGTCACGGTCGAGATTCCCGCGGCTTCGTTCAGGTCTTCGAGCGCCTTGGATCGCACCACCGGACCCCGGAAGCTCGTGAAGTCGAGCAGCTCGCGCGTGGCTTCCGCAATGGGGAGCGCATCGGTCGCGCGATCGAGGGAAATCTCGGCCGGGCGCGACTCGACGAGAGCGCGCGTCGAAATCTCGATTCGATCGTGGAAGCGCGGAATGCCGAAGTGGTGGACGAAGTTTCCGTTCCAGTCGACGTAGCGCCAGATGGTCGTGGGCGGGCCGACCGCGATGTAGAACGAATGCAGCGTCTGATGCGGAGAGCGGCGTGGCTCCACGCGGAGCTCGGTATAGGACTCGCTGACGAAGGCATCGTAGTGAAAGTGGAGCTGGTGTTCGATTTCGATCAGCATGCCTACACCGAGAAGTACTTGCGTTCGAGCGCCTCGTGGATGCCGCCGAGCGCGTGGGTGGCATCCTTGAAGAACTCCGTGAGATCGGGCTTTGCCAGGATCTGGTCGTCTTCGTAGGTCATTTTCGCGCGCAGGTGGCCCGCGATGCGCGCGGCCTTCGAGTCGCAGCCGTTCGGAAGCTGGCCGAGGTAGGAGAGCATGCGCGTGAGATTACACTGAATCGAGCGCGGCGTATGCGGATCGAAGAGCAGGAAGCGCACGACTTCGTCGGGGTCGAGGCCGCCTCCATGACGGCGCCGAAAGTTCTCGAGTGAGCCCACCGAGCGAAGCAGGCAGCGCCAGCGCGCGTAGAAGACCGGGAGCTCGAGCCTGCCCGCGCCCGCGCGCAGGAGCGGGAGCTTCGCGGCGAGCACCATGAGCGTGCGCAGCGTGCGCTCGAGCGCCTCCCCGAACTTGAGCAGCGTCCAGCCCTGATCGCGCGAGAGCGTGTGCTCGATCGCCCCGAGCGTCGTGAGGATCGAGCTGTGGATCTCGCCGACGACCTCGATGCTCGTCGCGGGCTCTTCGATCTGCTTGCCGCCGTACTCTTCGAGCTGCCGGTAGACCTCGTTCAGGTTCTCGAACACCTCCCGCGTGAGCGCCTCGCGAATCGACCGCGCGTTCGCGCGCGCGCGCGAGATCGAGTGGCGGACCGAGAGCGGATTCGTGTCGTCGAGCAGGATCGCGTTCACATACCGGACCGTGAGATCCTGCATCGTCGAATCCGCAATCTCGGGTACCACAGACCCGGGCAGCGCGCGCAGTAGATCGTCCCACTCGGTGCGCGCTAGCGCCTCGTCGAGGCCCCCGAACTCGACCGCAAAGTCGCCGGTGACCGCGAGCAGCCTCGTGACGTTCTCGCCGCGCTCGAGATAACGGCCCATCCAGTAGAGCGCGCCGGCGACGCGCGAGAGCATCATGACGAACGCTCACCGAGCACCCAGGTGTCCTTGCTTCCCCCGCCCTGCGAGGAATTGACGACGTACGATCCCTCCACGAGCGCAACACGGGTGAGGCCGCCCGGGAGGACCCGGATGCGCTCTCCGTAGAGGATGAAGGGACGCAGGTCGACGCGGCGCGGGCGAAACTCCCGATCGAGATAGGTCGCGTGGCTCGAGAGCTCGATCAGCGGCTGCGCGACGTAATTGCAGGGATTCGTCTTCATCTTCTCGAGGTAGGCGTCGCGCTCGCCCTGCGACGCGCACGGTCCGACCAACATCCCGTAGCCGCCCGCATCGCCGGTCGTCTTCACGACGAGCTCGTCGAGGTGCTCGCACATGTACTTGAAATCGTCCGACCGCAACCCCACGTAGGTCGGCACCTGGCCGAGCTTGGGATCTTCGCCGAGGTAGTAGCGGATGATCTCGGGCACGAACGCGTAGACGGCCTTGTTGTCTGCGATGCCGCAGCCCGGCGCATTCGCGATCGCGATGTTTCCCTCGCGGTAAGCATTGATCAGCCCGGGCACCCCCAGCTGGCTGTCACGCCGGAACGTGAGCGGATCGAGGAAGTCGTCGTCGATGCGACGGTAGATCACGTCGACCTGCTGATTTCCCTCGGTGGTTCGCACGAAGACGTGATTATTCTCGACGGCCAGGTCTCGACCCTCGACGAGTGGGATGCCCATCTCGCGCGCGAGAAACGAGTGCTCGAAGTACGCCGAGTTGAACATTCCCGGCGAGAGCACCACGCAGCGGGGGTTCGAGCCCCAGCGCGGCGCCGCATTTCGCAGCGTGTCGAGCAGCATGCTCGGGTAGCCCTCGATCGGTTGCACGGCGTACTGCGCAAAGAGCTCCGGAAACGAACGCTTCAAGAGATTGCGATTTTCGAGCACGTAGGAAACCCCGCTCGGAACCCGGCAGTTGTCCTCGAGGACGAGGTATCGACCCTCCGCATCGCGGACCAGATCGGTTCCGACGATGTGCGTGTAGATCTGCTTCTGCGGCAACATCCCCCGCAGCTCGCGGTTGTACTCCGCGCGCGAGAGGATGAGCTCGTAGGGGAGTACACCGTCCTTCAGGCATTTTTGATCGGTGTAGAGATCCGCGAGCAGCAGGTTGAGCGCCGTCACGCGCTGGATCAAGCCCGCCTCCAACGAGAGCCACTCTTCGTTCGGGACGATACGCGGCACGAGATCGAACGGCAGCACGCGCTCGGCGCCCTCGCTGTCGCCGTAGACCGCGAAGGTGATCCCCTGATTGAGCAGCGAGAGCTGCTGGAGCTGCTCGCGGCGCTTGATCTCGTCCTCACCGATCGCGTCGAGCGCCGATACGATCTGCGCGTAGTGGGGTCGCGGCGAGCCACTCGCGTCGAAGATCTCGTCGAATCCGCCCTGTTGCGGGGTCCACCTCACGTTCCAGCAAACCTCCGTCGTCGCGATGCACCGAACAGCGCGGATTCGCCAGCGCGTACTCTAGCACCGAAGCCGATCGCAGTGGTGCGCTCGACGACGCGTGGGTGTGCGTCGAAGCGTGGGCGGAACGCGAGCCTCGCTACTCTTCGCTTTCGTCTCCGCCGAAGCCGAAGAACTGCTGCAGGCCGCGGAAGAAACCGCGATCCTCCGCCGCGGCGCCCTCGCGGGCGCGGCGCTCCTGGCGCGCGGCGCGGCGATCGCCACCCGCGCGGGTCTCGCGTGTGGCGCTGCCTTCGGCCTGCTGCGCGTCCGCCGGCCCGCTCTCGGCGTCTTCCGCCGCGGCCTCGCCCGAGTCTCCGGATGCGGCACCGCCCGCCTGCTCGCCCGCTTCGCCCGCGGGCGCGGAGCCCTCGCGGGCGCGGCGCTCGCGGCGCGTGGCCCGGCGCTCCGCACGTCGGGCGCGGCGCTCGGCCTCGTCGATCGCTCCCCCATCGGATTGGGAATCGTCGTCGACTTCTTCACCGCGCGCTTCCGAGTCGTCGTCCCGATCGCGATCGGCCACGCGATCGTCGCCGTCGATCTCGTCGTCGTAATCTTCGTCCTCGTACGCGTCGCGGTCGGCCTTCCGCCCCTTCTTGCCCTTCTTGCCCTTCTTGCCGCTTCCGTCGTCCCCGTAGTCGTCGTCGTGGTGCTCGCGATATCCACCGCACGGACCCGGCGCGTCTCCGTGGGATTCGTGCGCGCCCCAGGCCGACTCCGAAATCGTCATCGTACGCGCACCATCCGGGTTGCCGGGCGGAAAGTGACAGATGGTCATGCGCGCCTTGCCGGATTTCTCCTGCGCGGAGCTTTCCGATGGGACCAGCCAGAGCGCAAGCACGGCGACTGCAAGCGTTGCGACGTGAGCTTTCATGGTTCGAGGCCTCCATCAAACGGGTGCGCGCCAACGATAACCGATGCGGTCCGCGGGTCACACGCCAGGCCCAGAGACGACACCGACTACCACTGGGGCAAATGCGAATTGTGTCGTACCGTTCGCGGTGGTTTCGCCGCCCGGCGAGCCCGGCGGAAGCCTCCCCCCAGCTTCGCGAGCGTTCTCGGCCTGCGCGCGGGCGGCTTGGGGTCGAGCGCGTCGCGCCCGCCAGGCGCTGCGCTCTCCGGGGAGGGGGGTCCGGCGATGGCAAATCCCGACAATCCGAAACGACACAGCCTCTCGCGGCGCCCGGGCGGGCGGCTCGCGCCGTTGGCGGCCCGTGCGATCGCGCGTTCGGCAGCTCTTGCGATCGCGCCGTCGGCAGCCCGTGCGATCGCGCTGCTGGCGCTGATCGGCGTGCTCGCGGCCGCGCCGCCGAGCGCTTCGATCGGCCGACCGCTCGCGCCCGACGAGGTGCCCGAGCCGCTGCGCGCGTGGACCGACTGGGTGCTGCGCGGCCACGAGTCCAGGCGCTGCCCGTTTCTCTCGGGCCAGCTCGGCCAGAAGGCTCCCGCGCGTGGCGGCGAGGCGCCGAACCACTGCGTGTGGCCGTCGCAGCTCGAGCTCGAGCTCGGCGACACGAGCGGCCGCTTCGCGCAGCGCTGGCAGATCTTCGCGGCGGCGCGGGTGCCGCTGCCGGGCGGGTGGAATCGCTGGCCGCTCGACGTTCAGGTGGATGGAAGACCCGCGCCCGTGATCGTCGTCGGCGCGCAGCCGATGATCGAGCTCGAGGCGGGCAGCCATCTGGTGAGCGGCGCGTTCGCGTGGGACGCGCTGCCGGAAATGCTCGCGATCCCGCCGGAGACCGGCCTGGTCGCGCTGCGGCTGCGCGGCCGAAGGGTGGAGCTACCCGATCGCGACCCGCCGGGGCGCCTCTGGCTCGAACGCCGCAGCGCGCCCGAGAGCGGCGAGGCGCGGCGCATCGAGGTGGTCGTGCACCGCCGGCTCGTCGACGAGGTCCCGCTGCAGCTCGACACGCGGATCGAGCTGCGCGTGGCGGGGGGCAGCCGCGAGGCGCTGCTCGGAAACGCGCTGCCGGACGGCTTCCTGCCGCTCGCACTCGAAAGCCCGCTGCCCGCGCGCCTCGATCCGGACGGGCGGCTGCGCGTGCAGGTGCGGCCCGGCAACTGGACGCTCGCGCTGCGCGCGCGCCACGACGGCCCCGCCGACGCGATCGCCCCGCCGCGGCAGCCCGCGCGTGCGCGCGAGGACGGCGACGCGCAGTGGGATGCCGAGGAGGTCTGGGTCTTCGACGCGCGGCCCAACCTGCGGATCGTCGAGGTGAGCGGCGCGCCATCGGTCGATCCCAACCAGACCGCGCTGCCCGCGGAGTGGCGGCAGCTGCCCGCCTACCTGATGGCGAGTGGCAGCGCGCTGCGCCTGGAGGAGAAGCGGCGCGGCGACGCGGATCCCGCGCCGGACGATCTGAAGCTCGCGCGCAGCGTCTGGCTCGACTTCGACGGGCGCGGCTTCACGGTCACCGACCGCATCACCGGCACGGTGCGGCGCAGCACGCGGCTCGAGATGCGCGACCCCATCGAGCTCGGTCGCGTCGCGCTCGAGGGTCGCGATCAGTTCATCACGCGCGTCGAGGGCGGCGCGGGCGCGGGCGTCGAGATCCCGCTCGGGCCGATCGACCTCGCGGCCGACAGCCGCGTGAACGCGCGCGCCGCGCTCTCCGCGGTGGGGTGGGACCACGACTTCCAGTCCGTGGGTGCGGAACTCTGGATGCCTCCGGGCTGGCGCCTGCTGCACGCGAGCGGCGTCGACCGCGCCGCGCAGACCTGGCTGAACCGCTGGACACTGCTCGATCTGTTCGTGGTGCTGATCACCGCGATGGCCGTGTATCGGCTCTGGGGTACGCGCTGGGGTGTACTCGCGATCGCCGCACTCGCGATCGGCTACACGGAGCCCGGCGCGCCGCGCTGGCTGTGGCTCGCGGCGCTCGTCGGCGAGGCATTGCACCGCGCGCTGCCCGAGGGGCGCTTTGCGCGCGTGATCGAGCTCTACCGCGCGGTCGCACTCGGCCTGCTGGTGCTCGTCGCGATCGCGTTCGGCGTCGCGCAGCTGCGCGTCGCGCTGCACCCGGTGCTCGAGGGCACGGGCGGCTATCTGATGTCCGGGCGACCCGGCGGATGGGTGGGTGAAGTCGCCGAGCTCGCCGCGGACGAGGCCGAGTCGCTGCGAGACCTGCGCGCGCAGGGTTACGTCGACCAGGCGGAGCCGGCTCGGGCGCCCGCGGAAGCTCGGATCGCCGCGAAGAGCATCGCGTCCTACGAGCGCTACCGACAGGCCTATCGGCCCGACCCACAGGCGCGGATCACGACCGGACCCGGGCTGCCCGCGTGGACCTGGAATCGGGTGCGGCTGTCGTGGAGCGGGCCCGTCGACGCCGACCAGGGGCTCCGCCTCGCGCTGCTGCCGCCCTGGCTGGTCTCGCTGCTCGGCTTCGCGCGCGTCGCGCTGATGGTCGCGCTGGTGCTGCGCCTGATCGGCGTCGGATTCGGAGGCGGTGGCTCCGCGTTCGGCCGACTGCGCGCGCGCGACGCCGCAACCGCGGCGCTGGCCGCGCTGCTCGCCTTCGGCGGCGGGGCGCCCGCGCGCGCGAACTTCCCGTCGAAAGAGCTCCTCGATGAGCTGCGCGAGGGCCTGCTCGAAAGGCCCGAGTGCTACCCGCAGTGCGCGTCGATCCCGCGACTGCGGCTCGAGGTCGCCCGCGAAACGCTGACCCTGCGGCTCGACGTCGACGCGGCGGCCGATACCGCGATCCCGCTGCCCGGCGACCTGCGCGGCTTTGCGCCGGCGGAGGTGAGCGTCGACGGCGTGGCCGCTCGCGGGCTACTGCGCGACGCGAGCGGCGTGCTATGGCTGAGGATCGCGCGCGGCCGACACCAGATTGCGGCGCGCGGGCCGCTGCCGGACCGCGACAGCTTCGAGCTCCCGCTGCCGCTGCAGCCGCTGCGGGTCGAGACCAACGCCGAGGGTTGGCGGATCCACGGCCTGCGCGAGGACGGGCTCGCGGAGTCCGCGCTGCAGCTCGCGCGCGAACAGCGCGAGCGCGAACGGGAGCTCGATCCGGGCGAGCTGCCGCCGTTCTTGACCGTGGTGCGCGAGATCAGCATGGATCTCGACTGGCGGCTGCGAACGGTCGTCACCCGCGTCACACCCGACGACACCGCAATCCTCGTCGAGGTGCCGCTGCTTGCCGGCGAGTCGGTCACGAGCGAGTCGATCCGGGTGCGCGACGGCCGCGCGACGGTCAGCCTCGCGCCGGGCGAGCGCCAGCTGGCGTGGACGTCGCAGCTCGAGCAGGGCGCGTCGCTGACGCTGCGCGCGCCCGAAGCAGTGGCCTGGACGGAAGTGTGGTCGCTCGACGTGAACCCGATCTGGCACGTCGAGGCCGACGGCATCCCGCCGATCCACGCCGACGCGGGCCGCGGGGCGCGCGTGCGCGAGTGGCGCCCGTGGCCCGGCGAGGCGCTGCGGCTCGACGTCGCGCGGCCGGCCGGTGTCGAAGGCCCGACGCTGACCATCGACAGCAGCCTGCTCCAGGTGGACCCGGGGCTTCGCTCCACCGAGACGACGCTGACCGTTCGGCTGCGCAGCAGCCGCGGTGGGAGACACACCATCGCGTTGCCCGAGGACGCCGTGCTCGGGCGCGTCGCGATCGACGGTGCGCCGCAGCCGATCCGGCTCGAGGGGCGCGGCGTCGATCTGCCGATCCACCCCGGCGCGCAGACGCTCGAGATCGCCTGGCGCGAGCCGCGCGGCTTTGCGGGCGGGCTGCTGTACCGATCGCCGGCCGTCGATCTCGGCGCCCCGAGCGCCAACGCGCAGATCTCGCTGACGCCCTCGGTCGGACGCTGGATCCTCGCGCTCGGCGGTGCGGGCATGGGTCCGGTGGTGCTCTTCTGGCCGATTCTCGTCGCGCTCGCGGCGCTCGCGTTCGGGCTCTCGCGGCTGCGCGTCGCGCCGCTGCGCCTTCACCAGTGGCTGCTGCTGGGCATCGGACTCACGCAGGTGCCGATCGCGGCCGGCGCGATCGTCGCGCTCTGGCTGCTCGCGCTCGGCTGGCGCGGTGAGCGCGGCACCGCGCTGCCGGGCCGCTGGTTCGATCTGCTGCAGCTGGTGCTCGTCGCGCTCAGCGTCGCGGCGCTCGTCGCGTTGCTGGCGTCGATCCACCGCGGCCTGCTCGGCAATCCGGAGATGCAGATCGCGGGCAACGGCTCGACGGCGAGCCTGCTGCGCTGGTATCAGGACCGCGCGCCCGCCACTCCCGAGCCATCCTGGCTCCTGAGCGTGCCGGTGCTCGTCTACCGGCTCGCGATGCTCGCCTGGGCGCTCTGGCTCGCGCAGGCGCTGCTTCGCTGGCTGCGCTGGGGTTGGCGGTGCTTTGCGGCGGGCGAGCTCTGGCGCCCGCTTCGCGCGAAGAGAAGCCCGCAAGCGTCCGCGTAACGCTCCGAGGCGATCGCGCGCCCGAACGCGTCGATGTGGCGATCCGAGGCAAGCTCGCGCCCGGACGCGTCGGCGTATCCTTGCGAATGGGTCCGCGCGCGGCCCCGCCGGCGTGACGTTTCGGACTCGGTCTGCACGAGGCCACCGCGTGTGGGTGCGAATCGCTGGTCGTTGGGTTAGGAAGGGACTGCGATGTCGATGCGTCTGACTCCCACGCTGACCGGCAGCTACTGCCGGGACCCGCAGATCCTGGAGCGTGAGCTCGAGCGCATCTTCTACCGCTCCTGGGTGCTCGCGGGAAGGGAAGAGCGCGTCGCGGAGCGCGGCGAGTGCAGCGTCGAGGCGAACTGGAAGATCCTCGTCGAGAACTTCATGGCGTGTTACCACTGCCCGGGCGTCCACCCCGAGCTCATCGACCTCGTGCCGCTCTACCGCACGGGCGAGGTGGACACCGAGGGCTCGGAGCCGCCCGAGTACCGCGAGGTCGCGGACGTCACGCGCTGGTACCTCGAGCGATTCGAAACGGGTTGAACGAATTCAACATGCGCCGAGCCGATGCAACGCTCCGAGCGGAGATGCGCAGCGTGTTGAACGATCAGGCGTCCGCGTAGCTGATGATCGTGCGCGCGCCCTCCCCGCGCGCCATGCGCGCGAAGGCCTCGTTGATCGCCTCGAGCCCGCAGGTCGTCTCCACCAGATCGCCGAGCCGCAGGCGCCCCTCGCGAATCAGCTCGAAGAGGTCGGGGTAGTCGCGCTCGGGCACGCACGAGCCGTACATGCATCCGACGACGCTGCGCTCCTCGAAGACCATGTCGAGCGGCTCGAGGGTGAGCCTCGCATCGGGCGCGGCGAGCCCGACGAGCACGGTCGTTCCGCCCCGCGCGGAAAGCCGCACGGCGAGCTCGAGCGTCGCCGCGGCGCCGAGCGCTTCGATCACGCAATCGGCGCCCGCGGGCAGGATCGCGCGCGAGCGAGCGAGCGCGTCGGGGCGCGACGTGTCGACGACGTGCGTCGCCCCCATGCGCTGCGCGAGCTCGAGCTTCGCGGGCGCGACGTCGAGCGCGACGATCGGCGACGCCCCGGCGATGGCCGCGCCCTGCACCGCGCTCAAACCCACGCCTCCACAGCCCACCACCGCGACGCTCTGGCCCGGCGCGACGCGCGCCGTCCGGCGCACCGCGCCCACCCCCGTCATCACCGCGCAACCGAGCAGCGCGGCCTCGCGGATGTCGATCGAGGCATCCAGCGGGATCGCGGTCTCCGCGGGTACCACGGTCTGCTCGGCGAAGGTCGACGAGGTGTTGTGGTGGATTCGGCGCCCGCCCCGATGCAGCCGCGTGGTGCCGTCGCGCATCAGACCGAGCTCCGACCAGCCGACCTCGCTGCACTGGGTCGGCCTGCCGATGCGGCACTGCGCGCAGCGCCCGCAGTGCGGCAGCCAGGTCAGCACGACCGCGTCCCCCGGTCGCAGGTGCCCGACGCCGGGGCCGACCTCTTCGATCCAGCCCGCGCCCTCGTGCCCCAGCACGACGGGCAGCGGCGACTCGTGCACGCCCTCGATGATGTGCCAATCGGAGCGGCAGACGCCGCTCGCCGCGAGCCGCACGCGTACCTCGCCCGCGCGCGGCGCATCGAGCTCGACTTCTTCGACGACCAGCGGCTTGCCGGTCTCGTAGAGAACCGCGGCCTTCACGCGCACGCGTTCAGGCCTTCCGCCCGCGCGGCTCGTCGGCGAGCTCCGCGAGCATCTCGTCGTGGGTCACCTCGCGCACTGTGGTCTCCACTTCGTCAGAGGGATTCCGTCCGTCGAGCGCAGCATAGCCCGCCCCGCGGCGCCCCACCCTTCGGCGGCGTCGGTCGAGCACCACCAGGCCGGGCGGGCCGGACGCCGACCGTGGCGCACGCCGAGCTCCGCGACGGGAGGGCTATGCTCGCGCGCGATGAACGGGCGCGTGCGCGTGGAGCGGGACGGGGCGATCGGCTGGTTGATCTTCGACCAGATCGAGCGGCGCAACGCGATCAGCGCCGCGATGTGGGATGCGATCCCCGCCGCGGTGGGAGAGCTGGACGCCGATTCTCGGCTGCGCGTGATCGTCATGCGCGGCGCGGGCGACGTCGCGTTCGTATCCGGCGCCGACATCTCCGAGTTCGAGGCGGTTCGCAACGCGGCGC
>JBFGGA010000019.1:0-27162 GCA_041579295.1 Myxococcota bacterium
GTCCGGCGCGACTTCTACGAGGGGCCGGTGCGCTGCGTCGCCATCGAGGGGCGCATCCTGGCCTTCGCGACGACGCTCTCCGACGAGCAGTTCCGGAGGGTCTTCACCGACTTCCAGATCCTGCGCTGAGCGAGGAACCCGAGCCGAGACTGGCGCGGGTCGCCGCGTCCGCCCAGTCGATGGGAAAGTCGGGCGGCAGCCGGAGCATCTCGAACAGCGTCGCGATGAACTCGCCGTCGTCGCCGGCGCGGTGGGGATTCACGAATTCCCAGACGATCTCGTGCTCCGGGGTGACTTCGAACGCGCGCCCGTTGTCGGACTCGGTGATCAGCGTATTGCCGTTCGGGAGTCGCTGGGCCGCTCCACAGGATCGCGTGAAGAAGGGCTCGTTCGCCGAGCCCCGGTACGACCACACGACCTCCATCGTCTCGGGCGCGTACTCGAGCACCGCGGACTCGCCCTCGCGACCCTGGTTGTCGAACAGCAGCAGCGTTCCGCCGTCGAGGATCTTCGGATCGTGCTGGAGCGCGTACTCGCCGAAGTGCCACCACACGGCCTTGCGCTGGTCGAGATCGATGACCGCGATGGCGTCGAGCGCGCGCATGCTCGTCAGCACGTTCCCCTTCCGGAAGGTCGGAAGGCGATGGGCCAAACGCCCGTCGAGCACCTCGATGCTGTTGGTGTGGAAGATGTCCTTCTCGCGGGAGCGGCGGGTGGGCCAGATCTCGTCGGAGCCCGAGCGCTCGAACGCCTCCAGCAGCGACAGCCGGTACTTCTCCCGACCCTCGGAATCGAAGATCGCGATGAAGTCCTCGAGGATCGGGAGCTTGGGATCGACGCGCGGCACCACGTGAGCCTCACGGGTGAGCAGGTACAGGTCCCCGTTCTCCGCAACGAAGACATCGTGGTGCTGCCGGCCCGGATCCTCCCAGAGGATGTTCGAGTCCTTGTCGAGCTTGACGATCCCCAGGCCTCCGAAGATCGCGAGCAGATCGCCGTTCGGGTAAAGATGAGCGCGCCGCCAGAACTGGGACTTCACACTCGAGTCGTCGATCGGATAGTCGGGCCAGACGTCGCGAAATTCCTTCGACCAACGGTGGAGCACCCGACCGTCCATGTCCGCGAGCAGGGCCTCGGGTGCGTGGCCCGACGTGTAGAAGTTGTAGCCCGCCCAGGCGCGCTCGCGGTCGTGGATCGTGATGCCCGAGTGGCCCCGGGCCGCGACGGATCCCGAGGCGTAGCCGAGCGCCTCGAGCTGCTCGATGATCGCGCGCTGCTCGGGGTCGAGGTCCTCGTCGAAGCGGTGGGTGCGATAGCGCCGGAAGCGGCCGGGCTCCTCCAGATGCACGCCTCGATCGGATCGCGGCGCCCGCCAGTCGCGCTTCGCCCGGCGCTCGCCGGACGGCTCGCGCGGCGCCTCGGTCGGCGCTGGATCGACGGACGCCGGGGAATCCGCGTGGGGCGCGTCGGGATCGCGCGCATCGCAGCCGCACCCGATCGCCAGCGCAGCGGCGACGGCGAGCGCCACGCCGAGCGGCCGTCCGCGTCGCCCACGGCTCTCCAAGTTTGGGCTCGGCATCCGCTCACCCCGGTCGTCCCGCGCTTGGACGGATCCGAACGCGACCGGCCAGTCTAACTCACTCGCTCGGGGATTCGGCCCCTCGCGGCTCGGTGTCGCCCTCGAAGTGTCCCCACACCGCGGGCGCCACGAAGCCGTCCGGCGGAGTGCGCCGGCGAGGGCCCGTCAGCGGGGTCACCGCCTCGGCCTCGAGCGCGCGCAGCCGCGCGAGCAGCGCGGCCGTCCGGTCCGGCTCGCTGCTCGAGAGGTCGCGGCTCTCCGACGGGTCGCGCGACAGATCGAAGAGCTGGGCCCGCGGTGGAACCTCGCGCGGCTCGTGTGCGCGCCCGCCGTTTACGACGAGCTTCCACGATCCCTCGCGGAGCGCCGCGCGCCCGGACTCCACGTGATGCGCGATCGACCGACGGGGAGACGGCTTTCCACGAGCGAGCGTCGGCCAGAGATCGACCCCGTCCGGGGCGTGCGCGCTCGTCTCCACCCCGGCGAGCGCTGCGATGGTCGCGTGCAGATCGGTTACGTGGATCAGATCCCCGCGAACTCCCCCGGCCGCGATCCGGCCGGGCCAGACCGCCAGGGCCGGCACGCGGATGCCCCCTTCGAAGAGCGTGCTCTTCCCACCGCGCAGCGGCGCGTTGCTTCCTCCCCGACCGATGGCCGCGCCGTTGTCGCTGAAGAACAGGACCAACGTCCGCTCCTCGGCTCCGCTGCGGCGGAGGGCATCGACGATGGAGGCGATCGCCGCATCGAGATGGGTGACGACGGCGGCGAATTCGCGGCGGGGCATCGGGAGCGACGCGTAGGTGTCGCGCGCGGGCGGTGCGGGCGGGCGGTGGATGGGTATGTGGGGCGCGGTGAACGCGACGACCGCGAAGAAGGGCTGTGGCGCCGAGCCGATCCAGCGAACCGCCTCCCGAGCGATCAGGTCGGTCGTGTAGCCGTCCTCGGGGACCGGTACGCCGTTGCGGTGCCAGTCGAGCCCGCCCAGCCGTCGGCGGGTGAAGTAGTTGCCGGCGCCGAGGTAGGAGCCGTAGTGGTGGTCGAACCCGCGGGCGCGCGGCAGGTCGCGGGGAGCCGAGGCACCCAGGTGCCACTTGCCGATGAGCGCGGTGCGATAGCCACGCGCTCGCAGCTGCTCGGGCAGGATCACGGTGTCGGCGGCGAGGCCGACCGACTCCCAGGGCTGGATCGGACCGCCGTGGAGCCCGTCGCGAAACGGGTAGCGACCGGTGAAGAACGCGGCGCGTGTGGGCGTGCAGTTCGGCTGCACGTAGAACTGGTCCAGCTGCACGCCGCGCCGCGCGAGGGCGTCGAGAGTCGGCGTCTGGATCTCCGAGCCGTGGAATCCGACGTCGTGCCATCCGAGGTCGTCGGCGATCACGACCAGAAAGTTGGGCGGGTCGGTGCCGCCGAGCCGTTGGGTATCGCCGGGGTACGCGGTCGCGGGCAGCAGGACCGCGGCCGTTGCGACCGAGACCAGCAGCAGTCGGAACGGAAGGATGCGCTTCGAGCCGTAGCCGCGAAACGAAGAGCGCTGGCACCGCCGGATCATCTCGCCTTGATCGTACCCGATGGCCTTCCCGGGCCATTACTTGATTGACTTTGCGGATCGGTTCCGGGCGTCCGGGGAACGCCGCTCCCGCGCAGGATATCGGTGGGCAGCCGTGAAGCCAAGGCGCGGCTCGAGCCCGCCTGTCAGCGAGGCCTAAGGCGACCGCGTTCGCCCCGCGCGGAGGGCGTGCCGCTTCGCGCGGGCGCGGCGCTGCCGGCCGCCCGCGCGGAGGGCCGCTCGCCTGCGCCCCGCCATGGTTCGCGACGGGTCGGTTAGACTCCGTGCGCGCTCGGCTCGACGCGTGTGTTCGCAACCGGGCGGCGCGGGCGCCCCGGTTCGGCGCCCCGTTCGCGGGAGGTGGGCGGTGGGCGAGATGAGCGAGTTTTCACCCGCCGACCGGATCTTCCTTCGCGCCTACCGCTGGCGGGCGATCGATCCGGTGCCCTGGACGCCGCTCGAAAAGCCGCTCGCAGACTGCCGGCTCGCGCTCGTCTCGAGCGCGGGCTTCGTCGCGCCGGATCAGCGTCCGTTCGACGGCTCGGTGCGCGGTGGCGACCCGAGCTTCCGGAGCATTCCGAGCGATTTTCCGACCACCGCGCTGATCGACACGCACCGCAGCGAATCCTTCGATCACGAGGGGATGGTCCGGGATCCCAACCTCGCCTTTCCGATCGACCGCGTGCGCGAGCTGGTCGAAGCCGGGCGGATCGCTTCGGTCGGCGCGGAGCACATCTCCTTCATGGGATCGATCACCGCGACGCGGCGGTTCGTCCGCGACAGCGCGCCCGCGATCGCGCGGCGGTTGGTCGAGGGCGAGGTGGACGTCGCGCTGCTGGTGCCCGTCTGACCCATGTGCAACCAGGCCGTGAGCCTGGTGGCCGCGGAGCTGGAGCGGTGCGGCATCGCCAGCGTCGCGATCCAGCTGCTGCGCGTCGTCGCACAGCGGGTGCGGCCGCCGCGCGCGCTCTTCGTCCCGTTCCCGCACGGCTACCCGCTCGGTGCTCCGCTGGACCCCGCGCGCCAGCACGCGGTGATCGAGGCCGCGCTGGGTCTGTTGGAGGCGCCCGATCTGCAACCGCCCGCGCTCGTGGACTACGATCCGGCGCGCCGTTAGCCGCGGCGCCGCGTCGGGAGCCGGCGCCCAGACCGGGAGGCGTGGGCGCCGGGGCGCGCGGTCGAGCGGCGCGGCGCTGGCGTCGACGGCGCGCGCCGCGGCCGCTGCCCCGCGAAGCGTCAGGCGGCGGAATCGGCCGTCGCGGACGCCTGTTCGCGGGTGGGCGCCGCGGCGAACGCCAGGCGCTGCAGCCGCCGCGATTCGTAGAGCGAAAGCGCCCAGAGCGGGAAGTACTGGCGGTAGAGCGTGTAGTCGAGCAGCGCGGTGCGGAAGAAGATCCCCGCCGGATCCTGCCGCGGCCAGCGGCCGGACTCGTCCTGGCGCTCGATCAGGAAGCGCGAGCCCCGCACGATCGCTCCCCAATCCGGATCGCGCGCCTCGAGCAGCGTCAGCAACGCCCACGCGGTCTGGATCACCTGGCTCTCGCGATGCTCGACGTAGACCCCGCTCACACAGCCCGCGGCGTCCTCGCCCCACCCGCCGTCCGCGCGCTGTCGCGCGCGGACCCAATGGCACGCGCGGCGGATCGCCGAGTCGTTCGCCTTGGTGCCCGCCGCGAGCAGACCTCGTACACCGAAGAGTGTGCCATAGATGTAGTGCACACCCCAGACGCCGCGCCAGCAGCCGTCCGAGCGCTGCGCGAGCCGCAGGCGCTCGTGCGCGCGCGCGATCGCGGGCTCGATCTCGGCGCCGAGATAGTTCGGGAAGCGGCGCCGGAACGCCGCGAGCGCGGCGATGCACGAGGCGGTGCACTCGACGTAGGAGTGCTCGGTCATCGAATCTCCGAACATCTCGGCCGGGTTCAGCCACTCCAGTCCCAAGCGGGAGCGCCGCGCCTCGTAGCTCCCGAAGCCCCCGTCGCGATTCTGGCAGCGCAGGATGAAGCGCACCGCGTTGCGGGCGTCGTCGGCGTCGAGCTTCGCGGCCGGCGCCTTCAGCAGCGCCTCGAGTGCCTCGGCCGTGCAGTCGCTCACCGGCCAGCCGTGCCACACGCTCGCGAAGCAGAAGCCGCCCTTCGGGTCGAGCCGATGGGCCTCCCGAAATCCGGGGGGGCTCTCGCGGATCTGTTGGCTCTCGAGGAAGGCGGCGCCGCGCCGGATTGCGGTCTCGACCTCCGCGTGCGGGCTCGCCGCGGTCAGCGCCTGCAGCGCGAAGGCCGTGTCCCACGACGCGCTGCGCGCCCCCGCCACGCGCGTTCCGTCCTCGTCGTCCTCCCAGACCCAGGCTTCGAGTCGCTCGAGCGCGCGTTTGGCGTCGGGGTCGTCGGCGTAGCCGGCGCGTAGCGCGAGCACGTTGAGGATCCCGCTGACCGGCGAAATGCTGGTGTGGTCCGTGCTCGAAAGCTCCCAGCGAATGCGCCGTTCGAGATCGCGCAGCGCGCGCTCGCGCGAAGCCGGCCGGTGGTGGCGCTCGAAGAGCGCGAGCAGCTCGAAGGTCCCGCGCAGCGTCCGGCCCGGCGGCGTCACGAGTTCCGCCGCGCGCAGCGCGCGACGGGCCGCGGCCCAATCGACGCTCCCGAAGTCCTCGGTGTAGAGCTCGGCGCGGATCTGCTCGAGCAACGCGCTCTGGGGCGGCTCCGGCTTGCGGCCGTAGAGCACCGACATCGCCATCTGGATGTGACGGGTGTGGCAGTAGAACTTCGACGGGTGAATCGGGAGCGCTTCGGGTACCGCCCACAACTCCGGCACCAGCGGCGGGGCGCCGCGCCAGTCGTAGAGTCCGAGCAGCGCGAGCCAGAGCTTGCCCCAGCTCGGAATCGCGAGCACGCCCTCACGGCGGATGAAGTGCTGCGCGGGCGCGAGCAGCGGGTCGTTCGCTTCTGCGCCGAGCAGCCTCAGCGCGACGTAGACGAGTGTCGTCACGAACAGGTAGGGGGGCGAGAGCTCGTGCAGCCCCCACAGCCCCGACGCAAGACGCGTGCGCTCGAAGTGGCGGTTCAGCCGCGCCCGTCGCTGCGGCGGGATCTCCACGCCGGCGAGATGCTGGAGCATCACGTACTGGGCGGCGAGCATCGGGCACCAGACCACCTCGCCCTCCCAGCTTCCGAAATCGCCGGAGTCCGTGTTGGTCTCGCTCGTCTCGCCGCGAGACGTCCACTGCCGCGCGATCAACGCCTTTGCGCCGCGCCGGATCACGGGACCCGCGGCGGTCGCCGCCATCTCCTGTCGACACGCGACCTCCATCGACAGCATCGGCGACGACATGACCGCGGGCTCGCCGCGCCGGAACGCGCCCGTCGCGAGCCAGTGCAGCCGCCTTCCCATCTCGCGCGCGACCTCGGCGGCGGCCTTGGGATCTCCGCTGCGCGCGGCGCGCGCGCCCACGCGGGCCAGCGCCGGGCCGGCGAGCTTGACGAACGACTGCGAGAAGGCCGGGAGCCGGTGGTCGTCACCCGCGAGGTAGCGCATCGTGCGCTCGCGCTCGCGCGGATCGCGGCGCCACATCTCGTAGATTCGCGCGCGGATCGCCGCCGCCGACGCGGTGTCCGACGCGAAGATCTCGTAGAGCGCACCCGAGAGCATCTCGGCCACCCGGGTCGCGCGCTCGCGCGCGCGCCGCCAGCCAGCGAAATCGTCGGCCGCGACGAGCGTCGCGGCGTCCACCATCCCGAACGTCATGCCGGTGGCGGTGAGCGGGTGGTGGAAGCCGACCGCGTCGCCCGCGAGCGCGAGCCCGGGGCGGCCGAGCTCGCAGCGCGGGCGCGCCTGGTTGAGCGCCCAGGAGAGGTCGCCCCGCTGCAGCGCGGCCTCGAACGACGGGCGCAGCGATTCCGGCAGCGCGGGCCCGTAGGCTTCGTGCAGCGTTCCGGGCGAGGCCGAGGCGCGCAGCGGGAGGTCCATGCACAGCCGCACCTCGTCCTCCGCGATCCGGTACGCGAGCATTGGGCCCGGCCCGCTGAGGAACACGTGCCCGTAGCCCTCGAACGGCATCTCGCGCGTGCGCAGCCGCAGGCCCGCCATGCGCGAGAGCGTGACGCGATCGGTCGAGAGCCCGAGCGCGACGCGCCCGCACGACGAGCGCCCGTCGGCGGCGACGATGTGATCCGCGGTCACGCGCACCACGGCGTTCGAGCCGGTGCGTTGGAACGACACGCACTGCCCGTCGATGCCGGTCGCGCGCGTCCCGGGAAGATAGGTGACCTCGGGCTGCGCGGACGCCGCCTCGCGCAGCGCGCCGACGAGCGCGCAGTGCTCGCCGCTCCAGCCGCGCGAGCCGTTCGCGTACGGGAGGACGACCGGCGCGCTGCCGTCGTCGGGAAAGACCGCGAAGCCGTGCCCGGAGTCGAAGCGGGAGTGCTCGGACGGGTCGAGACCGAGGTCGTGCAGCACGCTGAGTCCGAGCGGGTGCAGCCACTCGCCCGCGAGGCGCCGCGCTGCGTCGGGGTTGGCCTCGAGCAGCAGCACCCGAGCGCCGGCCCTCGCGTGCGCGAGCGCGGCCACGCAGCCCACGGGCCCCGCGCCGATCACCACCGCGTCGAACTCCCCGGCGCGAAACCTCACGCCGCGGCCACGCGCGGCCGCGCGCCGCCATCGGTCGCCGCGCGAACCGTGTGCTTTGCGCGGCGAGCCGGCCTCGCACCCGGGCGCGGCGCGGCGGATCGAGGGTGGTCGCGCATGAACCTCCCGGCTAGACCGGCTAGAGCGCGGGCGACGCGGCCAGCGCCCGGTCGCCCGGGCTGGCGAGCGGCGCTCGCGCGGCCGGATTGACGATGGCGCCGCGCGCGTGGAAGAACGCGTAGGCCTCCTCCACCGCGCTCTCGATGTCCGTGGGCCGGTAGCCTAGCTCAAGGCGTGCCTTGCTGGTGTCGGCGTGTCGCTGCATCTGCAGCAGGCGAATCGCGCCCGGCGTGAGGCGCTGCTGCACGTTCGGGAAGAACTGGCTCAAGATCGGGCTCGCAACGCTCGCGAACGCGCCCATCAGCGCCGCGGGCAGCCGTCGGGCGGGGCGCGGAAGCCCCGTCACCCGCTCGAAGATCCCCAAGATCTCGTCGAGCGTCGCAAAGCGCGTGCTGAAGATGTACTTCTCGCCCGCGCGGCCGCGCGCCATCGCGAGCAGGTGGCCGTCGACGATGTCTCGCGCGCTCACGAACTCGAAGCCGCCCGGCACGTAGGCGCGCAGCCGTCCGTTGGCAAAATCACACAGCGTTCGTCCCATCCGCGAGGGCTGGAAGTCGTTGCCACCGAGGATCGCGCTCGAGGTGGCCACCACCACGTCGAGCCCGCGCACCACGGCGCGCAGGCACTCGAGCTCGGCGAGCACCTTGGTGCGCTCGTACGGCATCGCGCGCTGGAACGGGTAGAACGGCACGGACTCGTCGCTCGGCGCCGAGGGGTCGTCGAGGTGATGGCCCACCGCGCTGAACGATCCCGTGACCACCACGCGCGCGACGCCGTGCTGCTGCGCGGCGAGCAGCAGGTTGCGCGTGCCCAGCACGTTCGCCTCGAACAGCCGGCGCCGGTGTTCCCGGTTGCCCTGGATCGTCGAGACCATCGCCCCGCAGTGGTACACGCGCTGGCAACCCTCGACGGCGGCCACGATCGACGCGGGGTCTCGGAAGTCGCCCTGGGCGCGTTCGACGTCGAGGCCTTCGACCGCGCGATCGCTCCCGCGTCGCAGCAGCACGCGGACGCGCTCACCCATCGCGAGCAGGCGCGCGACGAGATTGGCGCCCAGGTGGCCCGAGGCGCCCGTCACCAGCACCCGGCCCGAGCCCGGCGCGAGGTCGGGTCGTTCGGGGTTGGTGGGCTCGGGCATCGGGCTTTTCACGGTCGTCCTCGGGGCGCTGGCAGGCCCGGGAGAGTAGGCGAGAAATCGCGCCTTCACAGCGACGGCCGCCGGCGCCGTCGACCGCGCGGGCGCCGCGCGCCGATCGACTGTGCGAAGATCCGCCGATGAGCGCGGGCCGGCAGGATCCGGGGGGCGCGAGCCCCGGCGCGGCCGCGGCGAGGCGGCTGCGCGCGGATTTCGGGGGGGCGGCCGGCCACCTGGCGTTGCTCCTCGCGCTGCCGGCCGCGACCGCCTACCTCTACTTCTGCGCGCGCTTCAACGACGGCCGCCTGCTGCCCGGCCCGGGGGCGGATTGGGCGGCCTTCGCAGACAGCCTGGTCCCGAGCTGGGAGAGCGCGGGCGCCTACCTCGGCTGGCTGATCTTCCAGGCCCTGCTGCAGGCCCTCGCGCCCGGTCCGACCGTGGAGGGGACAGCGCTCGCGGACGGCAGCCGCCTCCGCTACCGGATGAACGGGCGCGCGTCGCTGCTGATCACCGCCGCTGCGGTCGCGCTGGCCGTCGCGACCGGCCTGTCTCCGCTGCGCTGGATCCACGACCACTTCGGCGAGCTGATCTCCGTCGCCACGCTGTTCTGCTTTGGCTTCGCGCTCTGGCTGCTCGTCTACGGTCGCGCGACCGAGCCCGCGCGCGAGCCGCGCGGCGCGCTCGTCGACTACTTCCTCGGGGCGGCGCGCCACCCGCGCGTTCCACCCATTTACGGCTTCGATCTCAAGGTCTTCTTCGAGGCGCGTCCGGGGCTGATCGGCTGGATCCTCGTCACCTTCTCGTTCGCGGCGGTTCAGATCGAGCGCCACGGCTCGCTCTCCACCTCGATGGCGATCGTCTGCGCGCTTCAGCTCTTGTACGTGCTCGACTACTTCTGGCACGAGTCCGCGATCCTCACGACGCTCGACGTCCAGCACGAGCGCTTCGGCTGGATGCTGCTCTTCGGCGATCTCGTCTGGGTGCCGATGACCTACTCCCTCCAGAGTCACTACCTGATCGATCACGCGCCGGATCTTCCGAGCTGGGCCGCGGCGCTCTGCGTGCTGCTCGGGCTCGGCGGCCTCGCGCTGTTTCGCGCCTCCAATCTGCAGAAGCACCGCTTCCGCAGCGATCCGGAGGGCCTGCGGATCCGGGGCCGGCCCGCGGCGTTCATCGAGACGCGCCAGGGCAATCGGCTGCTCGTCTCGGGCTACTGGGGTTGGTCGCGCCACTCGAATTATCTCGGCGACTGGCTGCTCGGCCTCGCCTGGTCGCTGGCCTGTGGATTCGGATCGCCGTTGCCGTACTTCTATCCGATCTACTTCGCGGTGCTGTTGATTCACCGCGAGCGCCGGGATCACCGGCGCTGCGCGGCCAAGTACGGCGAGGACTGGGAGCGCTACTGCCGTCGGGTGCGCTGGCGGATCGTACCGGGCCTGTACTGAGGCGGGCAGCGCCGTGGGCGCGCAATTCGCCGCGCCCGGCGGCGCGCCGCCGATCTTCGTTCCGCCGGCAGCGCGGGCGTTGTATGCTTGCGCGGCGTCGCGCCGTGGCGCGATTTCCCGCGCGCGGCTGCGCGGAATCGAGGAATTCGTGTCCAGCCAACGGACGCCCGCCCTGGAAGCCATCGTCCGGCGCGACCGCCTCGTCCTGCTCTCGGGGCTGCTCGTCATCTCGGCGATCGCGTGGGCCTACACGATCGCGCTGTCGGGGGAATCCGGGCACGGCGCCCACGCGGTCGTGCTCGCCGCGCCGCGCGCGTGGACCGCGATGGATTTCGCGACGACGTTCGCGATGTGGACGGTGATGATGCTCGCGATGATGCTGCCCACGACGGCGCCGATGGTGCTCGCGCTCGCGAAGATCAGCCGCGGCGAGCCGACGGCCGCCGATCCGCTGGCCCCCGCGGCCGGCTTCCTCGCCGGCTACGCGGTCGCGATGACGGCGTTCAGCCTGCTCGCCGCGCTCGCGCAGTGGGGTTTCCATCAGGCTTCCTGGACGTCGTTTGCGGGCGAGTCGACCCATCGCGGCTTCGCGGCGGCGGTGCTGCTCGCCGCGGGGGGTTATCAGTTCTCGCGCCTGAAGGAGGCCTGCCTGCGTCGCTGCCGCTCTCCGCTCTGGTTTCTGATGACGCAGTGGCGGCCCGGCTGGCTGGGCGCGCTGAAGATGGGCGTTGCGCACGGCCGCTTCTGCATCGGCTGCTGCTGGGCGCTGATGGCGCTGATGTTCGTCGGAGGATCGATGAATCTGCTCTGGACGGCGGGGCTCGCGCTCTTCATGCTGATCGAGAAGGCGCTGCCCGCGGGGCGGACGGTGGGGCGGATCGCCGGAGCCGGGCTCGTCGCATGGGGAGTCGGACTGCTGGGTGCGACGGCGCTCGGGGGTTCGTGAATCGGGTTTCATAGGAGAGGCGACATGACCGGTGGTTGGAATATCCGCGGCGAGTTGATTCTCAGCTGCAACTGCGACGTGTTCTGCCCGTGCGTGATTGCGCTCGGCAAGACCAATCCCACCTACGGGGTCTGCCACACCTGGTGGGGGGTTCACATCGAACAGGGGCGCGCCGGGGACGAATCGCTCGACGGCCTCAACGTCGGCGTCTTGATGGACATCCCGGGACCGCTCGCAGAGGGCAACTGGTCGGTCGGCATCTACGTCGACGAGCGCGCCAGCGACGGCGCCGCGCAGGCGCTCACGGAGATCCTGTCGGGCAGGGCCGGCGGCACGATCGGTTGGTTCTCGATCATGGTCGCGGAATTTCTCGGCACGAAGCGGGTGCCGATCGAATTCCAGCGCGCCGATCGGGGATGGACGTTCAAGATTCCGAAGATCATCGACGGCGCCATCGAGCCGATCGAGGGCGCAAACGGCGATGGCGTGACGAAGATCGTCAATACCCGATACTGGATGGGGCCCGAGGTCACCGTCTGTCGGAGCACCACGAGTCGCTTCCGCGACTGGGGCCGCAACTGGGAGCTCAGCGGCGGCAGCGGCGAGTACGCGCGCATCGATTGGGAAGGGCCTTGAGCGGCGCCGTGTCTCGGGCTCTTTGATGCAGTCGAGGATCGCGCTGTTCGCGATCTCCGTGTTCGGCAGCGCGTTTCTGATCTTCCTCGTGCAGCCGATGGTGGGGAAGCACATCCTCCCCTGGTTCGGCGGCGTGCCCGCCGTCTGGATGCTCTGCCTGTGCTTCTTCCAGCTCGCGCTGTTCGCCGGCTACGGGTACGCGCATCTGCTCGTCCGCCGCGTGCCGGTGCGCCGCCAGCTTCCTCTCCACGCCGCCTTGTTCTTGGCGGCGCTGATCGCGCTGCCCGTTCTGCCCGATGCGGCCTGGAAGCCCGTGGGGGGAGCGCCTCCGGGCGCGCACATCCTCGCGATGCTGGCCGCAAACGTCGGGCTGCCTTTCGTGTTGCTCGCGGCGACGGGGCCCCTGCTGCAGGCGTGGTACGCGCTGGCGTTTCCGGGCCGCTCTCCGTACGCGCTCTACGCGGTCTCGAACGCGGGCTCGCTGCTCGCGCTGCTCGCCTACCCGTTCGTCGTCGAGCCGAACCTCGCGCTATCGACCACCGCGCGCGCGTGGTCCTGGGGGTTCGCGCTCTGTGGCCTGGCGATCCTCGGCTGCGCGTGGCTCGCCTCCGGGAGCCCCTCGACGGGCGCTTCGCGAACGCACGCCGACCCGGGTGGCGCGGCGCATTCGCGCTCGTCTGCGGCCGACGCGCTGGTCTGGATCGGGCTGCCCGCGTGCGCGGTGGTGGCCTTCATGGGGGTGACCAACGAGCTCTGCCTCGACACCGCGAGTCTTCCCTTCCTCTGGATCGTGCCGCTCACCACCTATCTGCTGACCTTCGTGCTGAGCTTCGGCTTTCCGCGGAGCTACCGGCGCGGGCTGTTCGCGATCCTCTCCGCGATCGCGATCGGCGCGCTGACCTGGTTCCGGATCGCGCGCCCCGGCACTCTGGGCCCGGCGGGCGGTCCGCTGCCGATCCAGGCCTTCGCGGCGGGCTACGTGGTCGCGCTCTTTTCGGTCTGCATGCTCGCTCACGGAGAGCTCTATCGCTCGCGCCCGGCGCACGAGCGCCTGACGACCTATTACCTGTGCATTTCCGGAGGTGGCTGCCTGGGCGGCCTGTTCGTCGGGATCGTCGCGCCGCGGATCTTCGACGAGTACTACGAGCTGCCGCTCGGTTGGGCGGCGTGCTGGCTGCTGTTCGCGATCGCCAGCGCGCGGCGCCCCGGGCCGCTGTTGCGCCAGACTAGAGCGCGCCGCGCGTTCGCGGCGGCCGTCGCGCTCTGCATCGGCGTCTTCGCCGTCGCGACCGTGCGATCGATGGAGGCCGCGGACGGCGAGATCGTCTACCGGAAGCGCAGCTTCTTCAACATCCTGCGCGTATTGGAGGACCGCCCCGCGAATCCCCAGAGACATCTGGTTCGCCTGCAGAGCGGCACCACCACGCACGGCGCGCAGCTGCTGCAGACCGATCGACGGCAGCTTCCGATCTTCTACTTCGGTACGGCGACCGGAATCGGAACGGTGATGGAGGAGCGGCCCGACGCGCCCGCGAAGATCGGCGTGATCGGTCTCGGGGTGGGATCGCTGGCCGCCTATGGAAAGCCGGGCGACCGCATCCGCTTCTACGAGATCGATCCCGAGGTGGTGCGGATCGCGCGCGACGAGCAGTACTTCACCTTCCTGAGCGATTCGCCCGCGGAGATCTCCATCGCCCTCGGCGACGCGCGCCTTTCACTCGAGGCCGAGCTCGAGGAGGGCGGCCCGCAGAACTTCGACCTGCTGGTCGTGGACGCGTTCACGAGCGATTCGATCCCGATGCACCTGCTGACCGTGGAGGCGTTCGAGCTCTACCATCGGCACCTCCGAGCCGACGGCGTGTTGGCGGTGCACGCTTCGAGCCGCCACTTCAACCTCTTGCCGCTGATCGCGCGGCAGGCCGAGGCGCGGGGTCTCGCGGTCGTTGCCGTCGTCAATCGCTACATCCCCCGCGCCTTCCACTACTACGCGGAGTGGGTGATCGCGAGCGGCGACGCGGACTACATCGCCGAGCTGCCGGTGGTGATCGAGCGCCGACGCAACGCGATGAGGCTCCGGCCGGGGGTGTTCTACGTCGTGGATCTGGCGCCCGAGCAGGTGAGCGCCGCGCCGCTCTGGACCGACGACTACAGCGACCTCTTCTCCGCGCTCAAGAAGTCCTACTTCCGCGATCTCTGGTAGAACACCGCGGCTGCAGGGCTGCGACGGAACACCGCGGCACAGCGGATGTGCGGATGCGACTCCGCTGGCGATTCGGCGCAATTCGACCGATCATACCAGGCCGCTGGCGTGCCGCTTCGATCCGGTCACGCGCTTTGCACGAGGAGAGAACATGACGCGGCATTTGGGTAGAGGCTTCGAGATCCCGGCCATCTTCTCGGTGGCGCTCTGGCTGGGCTTGTCAGCGCCGTCCTCCGCTCCCGCAGCGAGCGAAGCCGGCGAGAAGTTCGTCGACATCGTGGCCTGGCCCGGCTACATCGAGCGCGGCGAGAGCGATCCCAAGTACGACTGGGTGACCCAATTCGAGAAGAAGACCGGTTGTCGGGTGCGCGTCAAGACGGCCGGAACCTCGGACGAGATGGTTGCGCTGATGAACGAGGGCGGCTTCGACGTCGCCACGGTTTCGGGCGACGCGTCGCTGCGCTTGATCGCCGGCAAGCGCGTCCGGCCGATCGACATCTCGAGGGTTCCCCTCTGGGACACGATCGACGAGCGCTTGAAGAACGCGCCGTGGCACACCGTCGACGGGATCCACTACGGCGTTCCCTATCAGTGGGGGACGAACGTGTTGATGTACAACACGGAGGTCTTCGAGGAGCCGCCCGATAGCTGGAAGGTGGTGTTCGAGCCGATGGATTTTCCGGACGGCAAGCCCAACAAGGGGCGCGTCCAGGCCTTCGACGGCGCGATGTACATCGCCGATGCCGCGCTCTACCTGAAGTCCACGAGACCCGAGCTCGGGATCGTCGATCCCTACGAGCTCAACGAGAAGCAGTACGGTGCAGCGTTGCAGCTGCTGCGGCGCCAACGCAAGATCGTGAGCCGCTACTGGCACGATCCCTTCATCCAGATCGACGACTTCGTGAACGAGGGCGTCGTCGCCTCCTCGAGCTGGCCCTTCATGGTGAATCTACTCGTCCGCCAGGGAAAGCCGATCGCGAGCACCGTCCCCAAGGAGGGCGCCACGGGATGGGCCGATACGACGATGGTGCACGCCGACGCGCCGCATCCGGTCTGCGCGCAGCGCTGGCTCCAGCACTCGCTCGATCCGAAGCTGCAGGGCGACCTCGCCGCCTACTTCGGCTCGGTTCCGGCCGTGCCGGCCGCCTGCCAGGGCAACGAGCTGCTCGGCGAGGATGGCTGCAAGATCAACGGCATCGACAATTTCGACGACGTTCACTTCTGGCGGACCCCGAGGAGTCTGTGCAAGACCCAGAGTTCCTGCGTCCCCTACTACCGATGGGTGACGGATTACATCGCCGTGCTCGGAGGCCGCTGAGCGAGCGTCGGCGGACGCTTGTCGGCGCGCGGCGCCGCGCGGAACGGACCGTGGGATTTCCATCATGGACAGCGCCGTACGCTTCCGGAAGGTCTCTCTCCGCTATGGCCGGGTCGTCGCGCTCGACGGGATCGACCTCGCGATTCGCAGCGGCGAGTTCTTCGGGATCCTCGGCCCGTCGGGCTCGGGCAAGACCTCCTGCCTGCGCTTGATCGCGGGCTTCGATCGCCCGACCGAAGGGGAGATCGAGCTGCACGACCGCCCCGCGACCGCGGTTGCGCCCTACGACCGCGACGTCAACACCGTCTTCCAGGACTACGCGCTGTTTCCGCACATGAACGTCGAACAGAACGTGGGCTTCGGCTTGATGGTGAAGGGCGTGGGCCGCCGCGCGCGCCGCGAGCGGGTGGGCGAAATGCTCGAGATGGTGCGCCTCGAGGGACTCGGCGGGCGACGGCCGAGTGAGCTCTCCGGTGGGCAGCGCCAGCGGGTCGCGCTCGCGCGGGCGCTCGTCAACCGGCCGAGCGTGCTGCTGCTCGACGAGCCGCTCGGCGCGCTCGACCTCAAGCTGCGCCAGCAGATGCAGGTCGAGCTCCGCGCGCTGCAGCGAACGCTCGGGATCACCTTCATCTTCGTGACGCACGACCAGGGCGAGGCGCTCTCGATGAGCGACCGCCTCGCCGTATTCAATCGCGGTCGCATCGAGCAGGTCGGAACGCCGCGCGAGATCTACGAGCAGCCGTCCACACAGTTTGCCGCGCAGTTCGTCGGCGATTCGAACATCGTAGAACAGCGTGATGCGGGCGCAGCGAGCCACGCGCGGGGCTGGTTCAGCTTGCGTCCCGAGAAGGTGCACCTGTCGATTCGTGAGCCCGCAGCCGACGGAGGCTCCGTTGCGGTGATGGGCGTGGTCGCCGACGTGCAGTTCCACGGAGCGAGCGTTCGCTACGTGGTCTCGCTGTCGGACGGGCGCTCGATGACGGCGGTCGCCGGCAACCTGGGATCGCGCGCGGAGGCCTCCGACGTGGGGCCCGGAGACCGCGTCTGGTTGAACTGGCGGTTCGAGGACCTGCATCGCCTGCGCGACCCGGAGGGCGCGTAGTGGCCGCCGCGCTGCCGGCCGCCGCGCGGCCACGCCTGGGTCGGGTGCTCTCCAGCGCGCTGCTGCTGCGCCCGAAGCTGCTGCTCGCACTGCTGCTCGTGCCGCCGCTGCTCTGGCTCGGCGTCGTCTACCTCGGCGCGATGCTCGCGCTGCTCGTGCAGAGCTTCTTCTCGATCGACGAGTTCACCGGGCTGATCCAGCGCACGCTCACGTTGCGCACCTACGCGGAGCTGCTGCGGCCTGCGCACCTCGACATCATCCTGAGGACCGCCGCGATGGCCGGGGCCGTGACGCTGGCCTCGGCGGTGGTGGCGTTTCCGGTCGGCTACTACATGGCGCGCTACGCCAGCGGACGGGCGAAGACGATCTTCTACCTCGCCGTGATGCTGCCGCTGTGGTCGAGCTATCTCGTGCGCGTCTACGCCTGGAAGCTGATCCTCGCGAAGGAGGGGATCGTGACCTGGACGGCGACCGAGCTCGGCCTCGAGGGCTGGCTCGACGCGCTGCTGTCGATCCCGGTGATCGGCGGGACGGCGCTCTCGGTGAGCTACGTCGGGACCTTCACGGTCTTCGTCTACATCTGGCTTCCGTACATGATCCTGCCGATCCAGGCCGCGCTCGAGCGGGTTCCGCAATCGATCATCGACGCCTCCGCAGACCTCGGCGCGCCGCCGCACCGCACCTTTCGCGACGTGATCCTCCCACTCGCGTTCCCGGGCGTCGTCGCGGGCTCGATCTTCACCTTCTCGCTCACGCTCGGCGACTACATCATCCCGCAGATCATCGGATCGTCACGGCTCTTCTTGGGTCAGGTGGTCTACATCCAGCAGGGGACCGCCGGAAACATTCCGCTCGCCGCGGCGTTCTGCGTGGTTCCGATCGTCGTGATGTCGATCTACCTGAGCGTCGCCAAGCGGCTCGGGGCGTTCGATGCGCTCTGACGCGAATGTGCGCAAGGCGCCTCGGGCGCTCACCGCGGCCGCCGTCGCGGGTCTGCTCTTCCTGCACGTGCCGCTCGCGCTGATCCTGCTCTACGCGTTCAGCACCGAGGACGCGTCCTACGAGTTTCCGCCGCCGGGGCTCACGCTGCGCTGGTTCGCGGTGGCGTGGGGGCGACAGGACATCTGGGACGCGCTCGCGCTCTCCTTGCGCGTGGCCGCGTTCTCGACGCTGATCGCGATGCTGCTCGGCAGCCTCGCAGCCGCCGCGATGTCGAAGACGCGCTTCTTCGGGCGCGAGTCGGTCTCGCTGCTGATCATCCTGCCCATCGCGCTTCCAGGAATCTTGACGGGAATCTCGCTGCGCTCCGCGTTCAACCTCGCGGGCATCCCGTTCAGCGTCTGGACGATCGTGCTGGGCCACGCGACGTTCTGCGTCGTGATGGTGTACAACAACGTGGTCGCGCGCTTTCGGCGCATGCCCGGTTCGTGGATCGAGGCGTCGATGGACCTCGGAGCGGACGGCTTCCAGACCTTCCGCTACGTCTTGCTCCCGAACCTCGCCACCGCGCTGCTCGTCGGGGGAATGCTCGCGTTCGCGCTGAGCTTCGACGAGGTGATCGTGACCACCTTCACCGCCGGTCAGCAGAGCACGCTGCCGATCTGGATGCTGACCGAGCTGGTGCGCCCGCGGCAGCGACCCGTGACGAACGTCGTGGCGGTCTTCGTCATCGTCGTCACCTTTGCGCCCCTCGTCTTCGCGCAGCTGCTCGCCCGGCGCGCGGGCGGCGCGGGCGAGGGCGGACCTCGCTGAGCGCGTCGGGCGACCGCGGAGGTCTCGCTCAGCACGGCGCGCGCCCGGGCGCGCTTCAGTAGCAGCGCGGGTCGCGCCCGCTCGCCTTCGCCTCTCGGTAGAGCGGCATCGCGCTCGGGATGCGCTGGCGGAGCTCGTAGATCCGCGAGCCGTGCGAGGGGTGGGTCGAGAGGAACTCGGGGGGCTGGCCGCCGCCGGCCTCGGCCATGTTGTGCCAGAGCTCGACGGCCTCGTTGGGATCGAAGCCCGCCTTTGCCATCAGGTCGAGGCCGACGAGGTCCGCCTCGCGCTCGTGCGCGCGGCCGTACGGAAGCAGCACGCCCACCTGGGCGCCGAGGCCGAGCGCGCCGAGCAGCTGACCGTGCATCGGGTTCGACGCGTCGGCGGCGAGCGAGATGAGCCCCATCGCGGTCTCCACGGCAAAATGCGAGGTCACGCGTTCGTTCGCGTGCCCTTCGAGCACGTGGGCGACCTCGTGGCCGATCACGGCGGCGAGCTGGCCCTGCGTGCGCGCCACCTTCAGCAGGCCCGTGTTCACGCCGATCTTGCCGCCCGGCAGCGCGAACGCGTTGGGCGTGTCGTCCGCGAACACGCGGACCTCCCAGCCCGTCGTCGAATTCACGCCCGACAGGTTGCGCGTGATCGCATTCGCCACGCAGGCGACCTTCGCGTTGGTCAGCGCGTCCCGCGAGGCAGGCATCTGCTTGGAGATCTCCGCAAACGCGGCGACGCCCATCTGGGCCATCTCCGTGTCCGACATCATCTTGTACTGACGGCGCCCGAGGCTCGAGGTCGTACATCCGGCGACGCACAGCATCGCGAGGACCGCGAGCGCCAACACGCGTCGGGTGGCAGCGGCCCCGCGTGGCCGGTTCGCTCGGCGATCGGCCCGAGCGTCGAAATCGCGTCGTCGATGACCCATCTGTGTCGACTCCCTCCGATTGGCGGTGTCCGCCGCGCGAGCGCTGATTATATCCCCGCGCCTCACAGTCGCACCACGACGGGCCCGGGGGTCCGCAGCGGCGCGATGGGTCTGCGCAGCGCGCCAGCGCGACGGGTGTGGCCTTCGCGCCGGTGCGAAAGGTCTGGACCGCGCGCAATCGCCTGCATAGAATGGCCGGCGATGGGAGCACGCGAAGGAGGGACCCCCATGTACAAGCTCTTCTGGGCGAAGTCGATGGGCTCGATGGCCGCGGAAGTGCTGCTCGAGGAGATCGGCGCCAAGTACGACAAGATCGCGGTCGACATCGACAACGAGGAGAACCGGAGTGCCGACTACCTGGCCGTGAACCCGACCGGCCAGGTGCCCGCGCTGATCCTCCCCGACGGCACGGTGATGACCGAGTCCGCGGCGATCGTGTTGCACCTCTGCGACCGGCATCCCGAGGCGAAGCTCGCACCGCCCGCGGGAAGCCCGGAGAGCGCGCGCTTCCTGCGCTGGCTGGTCTTCATGGCGGTCGCGATCTACACCGCCGATCAGCGCCTCTACTACGCGCACCGGATCACGACGGACGCGGGCGGCACCGGCGCCGTCGAGGCCGCCGCGCGCGCGGACATGGACCGCAATTTCGCGCTCGCAAACGACGCGCTCGACCCGGGTCCCTACCTGCTCGGAGAGACCTTCAGCGCGGCCGACGTCTACCTCTGGATGCTCGCCAAGTGGCATCCGGACGAAAAGCAGCTGTTCGCCGACAGCCCGCGCGTCGCGAAGCTCGTCGAGCTGGTCGAGTCGCGCCCCGCGGTCGCGAAGGTCTGGGCGGAAAACCGCGAGGACTGAGCGCGCGGCCGCAGCGGGGACGGCCGCGGCGGCGCTCAGCGCCGGCGCGCCTCCCAGGCGTCGAGCAGCCGCTTCCAGCCCACGGCCAGACCGATCGCCGGGGCGCGCAGGCCGTGCAGCGGCAGCGGCCGCGGCGCGCTCGGTGGCAGCGGCAGGCTGTCCGGGGCCGCTCCGCCCGCGCACTCCGCGAGCAGCCGGCCCACCGCGATCGCCATCGCGACGCCGCGCCCGTTGTAGCTGCTGCCGCTCCAGATGCCGGGTCCGAGCTCCGCGATCTTCGGCAGGTGGTCGAGCGTCACGGCCACGCGGCCACTCCAGAAGTAGTCGAGCCGCGCGCCCGCGGCCGCCGGAAACAGCTCGCGCAGCGAGGCGGCGATGTGCGCGTAGCGCGCGCGGTCTTCGCGCTCGCGCAGGTGCCCGCGCCCGCCCATCACGAGCCGGCCCTCGGGCGTCATGCAGAAGTAGCGGAGCAGCCGGCGCGTGTCCGACGAGACGTGCCCCTGCGGCAGGATGCGCGAGCGAGCCTCCTGGGGGAGCGGCTCGGTGGCGACCTGGAAGCTCGTGACGGGAATCAGGCTGCGCGCGAGGCGCGGCCAGAGGTCGGCCGTGTAGGCGTTGGTGCAGACCAGGACCTGCTTCGCAGTCGCGCCGGCCGACGGCGTCGCGATGCTCCAGCCGCCCGCGCTCCGCTCGATGCGGATGGCCGGCGAGCGCGCGCGCAGGCTCGCGCCCGCGCGCTGCGCGGCGCGCGCGAGGCCGCGCGCGAAGGCGAGCGGCTGCAGCCAGCCGCCGCGCGGATCGAGCAGGCCCGCGAGGTAGGCGTCCGTGCCGAGCAGAGCCGCGACTTGCTCGCGGTCGAGCATCTCGAGCGGCGCGCCGCGCGCCTGCCACTGGCGCACGCGATCTTCCTCGAGCGCGAGCGCGGCGCGGCCGTGGACGCCCTGCACCCAGCCCTGGCGCCGCGCGCTGCAGTCGATCCCGTGCTTGGCGACGAGATCGAACACGAGGTCGGGCGCGGCGCCCGCGAACTCGACCAGGCGCGCTCCGCGCCGCGCGCCGAAGCGGCGCTCGAGCTCGTCCGGGTCGAGCTTGAGGCCCGGGATCACCTGGCCGCCGTTTCTCCCGGCGGCCCCCCAGCCCGGCTCCGCGGCCTCGAGCAGTACCACGTCGGCGCCGGCCTGCGCGGCGTGGTAGGCGGCCGAGAGCCCCGTGAAGCCACCGCCGATCACGCAGAGGTCGGCGGATCGCTCGGCCGCGAGCGGCGGGCAGTCCGGCGCCGCGGGCGCGGTCGCCGCCCAGAGCGAGTCGGGCAGCTCCGGAGACGTTTTGGGGTCGGTGCTCATCGCGTCTGTGGACCTCGGGCCCGCGATGCTACCACGCGGCCCGCCCGGGTCGGACGTCGCGCGCCCGCTCGCGCCACACGCTGGCGCCGGGTGTCGCGCGCCCGCTCGCTCGCGCCGGCCCGCGCGCGCAACGTCCCACCGCCGCGCCGCGCGCGGCCGTCTAGGGGCCGTCGACGACGCGCTCGTCGTGCAGCTTCGCGATCTCGCTCTCGCTGAGATTCAGCAGCGTGGCGAGGACCTCGTCGGTGTGCTCGCCGAGCAGCGGAGCGCGGGTGGCGGGGAGTCTGGGCGCGGCGTCGAACTGCAGCGGAGAGCTCGGCATCAGGTAGCTGCCGATCCCGGGCTGCTCGACCCTCGAAAACATCGGGTTTTGGGTCGAGCACTCCGGATCGGTCTCGACCACCTGTCGCAGGGTCCGGTAGGGCGACCAGCAGACGCGGTGCTTGTCGAAGATCTCGCGGATCTCGACGAGCATGCGGGCGTAGAACCAGGGCTCCAAAATCTTCGCGACCTCGCGGCGCACGCGGAAGCGATTGCCCGCCTGCTGCAGGTCGAGGCCGACTCGCTTCTCCAGCTCGTCGAACGCGGACTCCAGGCCGGTGGCGCGGACGAGGTTGGTCCACTGCGAGCGCGTCAGCGCGACGACCATCACGCGCTGCCCTTCGAGGGTCTCGAAGTCGCGCCCGAAGGCGCCGTATAGATAGTTGCCGTCCTTCGGGCGGTCCTGATCGTTGATCATCACCTCCGCGATCTTGCCGAGGTTTCCGATCATCGCGAGGGCCACGTCGGCGAGCGCGATCTTCACGAGCTGTCCCTCTCCGGTGTTGCGCCGGTAGCGCTCCGCGGCGAGCAGGCCGACCGCCGCCATCTGGCCGGTGATCGCATCCCACGCGGGCAGCAGGTGGTTGACCGGGCGCGGATCGTCGCTCGGGCCCGTGACGGCCGGAAAGCCGACGGCCGGGTTCACCGTGTAGTCGACGGCCGTCGCGCCGTCGTGATGCCCGCAGATGTTGACCATGATCAGGTCGCGCCGCTTCGTGCGGAGCGACTGGTAGTCGAGCCATCCGCGGGCGGGGAAGTTGGTGAGGAACAAGCCGCCGTCCGGGCCCGGCGCGCAGATCAGATCCCGGATGATCTCCCGGCCCCGGGGCGAGCGGATGTCGACCGCGATCGAGCGCTTGCCCTTGTTGAGTCCCGCCCAGAACAGGCTGCGGCCCGAGGAGGTGATCGGCCAGCGGTCGTAGTCGAGGCCGCCGCCGATCGGATCGAAACGAATCACGTCCGCGCCGAGCTGGGCGAGCGTCATTCCGCCGAGCGGCGCCGCGACGAACGCAGAACCCTCGACGACGCGCATGCCGCTCAAGATCCCGTTCAAGTCGCCGCCCCCTCGACCCACATCAGGCCATCAAACCGATCACGCGCCAATCGAGCACCGAGGTGTTCGCAGCGGAGGTCGGCGCCTCGTCGCCGCGCTCGGCGTATACGACGGCGCGAAGGTCGACGAGGCCGCCACCGGACGCGAGCGGATGCATCGCGTCGATCGCAAACTCCGTGCGCAGGACGTCGCCCTCGAAGACCGGCTGCGTGTGGTCGCAGCTGCGCCACGCGACGAGCGTAACGAGATTGGGGAGCGCACGCACGATCTGGGACGAGGCCATCGAGATCGTGTACCCACCGTATACGAGGCGCTTGCCGTACGGGCTGTGCGCCGCATCGGTGTGCGCCTTTGCGACGTTGATCGTCAGGCGCGCGAGCTCCGGCGCCGACGTGATCGAATCCCGGGCTTCGACGCGGTATCGGGTTTCCTCGATCAGCTCCTCGAAGTGCTCGCCGGGGTTTTCGCGACGGAATTCGGCCAGGCGCCACTCGACGGGAACCGCGGCTTCGACCTGTCGCATGTCGAGCTCGGCCGGGATGGCGTCGAAGGAGTCGTTTGCTCCCGTGCGCGCCTTCGGATCGCGGCACGGGATCATCGCGCAGCGCCAGAAGTGGAGGATGGTCTCGCCCCGTTGGTTCTCCACGTGGATCTCGAGCACCGCCATCCCGGTGGCGTCGCGCCCGGGCTTCGCTCGATTCTGCTTGAGGGCGACGACCTTCGTCGAGGTGCGCAGCGTGTCGCCGACGAAGACCGGCTGATGGAGGACGAGCCCGCGGTAGAAGAGGTTGCCCCGGACGCGCTGGGTCGGAGAGGTGGTCTGGCCGATCGCGACGTTGCAGACCACGTTCGGGTGCACGAGCGCGCGCGCGGATCCCGTCACCCGCTCGCAGAGCGTCGCGTCGAGGGGCAGCCGCAGCCGATCGCCGAACAGCGCCTCGTGAAACGCGGCGTGCCCCGAGGTGAGCGTCACGGCGGGGGCGTCGGCGAAGACCTGCCCGACCTTCAGATCTTCGAAGTAGGGGGCCTCGACGTCGACGATTCGGGGCCCCGTATCTGTGCTTCCGCGTTCGTCCATGGCCGCGATCACGTCTTGCCGAGCACGCCGGCGAGCTTCGCGCGGTCGATCACGCGTTGTTGGATCTCGACGAGAGGCGGATCGATCATCTTCCCGTCGAGCGCGAAGACGCCCCTCCCCTCGGCGACCGCGGCCTCCCACCCGTCGATCACCCGCAGCGCGGCCGCGATCTGTTCGTCGCTCGGCGTGAAGATCGAGTTGGCGATCTCCACCTGCGCGGGGTGGATGCACAGCTTGCCCTCGAAGCCCAGCTGCAGCGCCAGATTCCCCTCTTCTTCGAACGCGTCCGCGTCCTTGACCGCCAGGCAGACGCCGTCGATCGGCGTCAGCTTCGCAGCGGCTGCGGCGATCGCGAGTCGGCAGCGCGCGTGCAGCAGGACGCCGGTCGAAGTATCGGCGGCGGCGAGCCCCATATCGAGGCTGAAGTCCGCGTTCCCGAAACAGAGGGCGTCGATTCGCGCGTCGGCGCTGGCGAGCGCTTCCACGCGCGAGATTCCCGCGGCGGTCTCGACCAGCGCGATCAACCTCACGCTTCCACCGGGAAGCTCCAGCTTGGCCTCGAGGCGCGCCGCGGCTGCGCAGACTCGCTCGATCCCGTCGGGGCTCTGGGATTTCGGCAGCATCACGGTCCGTCCGCCAGCCGTCACCACCGCCTCGAGATCTGCCTCGAAGTGCTCGGATTCGAGCGGGTTCACGCGAACGGCCATAGCCGACTCCCCGGGCCGCGCGCTGCGGATGCGCTCGGCGACCTGCTCGCGCGCGCGCGCCTTGTCGTCCGGCGCGACGGAGTCTTCGAGGTCGAAGACCAGCAGATCCGCGTTCGCGTCTCGCGAGCGCTCGAGCTTGCGCGGGTCGGCGCCGGGCACGAAGAGCAGGGAGCGTCTGAGTCGCGTGATCTTCTGCATGCGTTCGATACCCGTGGCTGCGCGCGGAAACTCGGCCCGAGCGCTCGGCTCCGCCACCGCGAATCAGGAGAATGGCGCGTCGCCCGAGAGCGCGACGAGGGCGTCGCGCGATCATACCCGAGATCGCCCGGAGACCGCTCGCTTCGCGAGCCGCGGCGATCGGCGCCGGGCGGGTTCCGGCGCTGGCACGCGCGGGTCGACCCGGGCGACGCGCGCGACCCGGGGCGGGCCGGCGAGTAGATCCGGCCGCGTGGCATAGTAAACTCGCGATCGCCGGATGGGCGCGGCGGGAGGTCGGCGGGTGGTTGGAAGGCGAGCAGGCGGACGGCGACGCGTCGCGCACGCGCTCGAGCGGCAGGACCGCTGCCAACTGCTGCGCGCCGCGTGCATCGCGGGGCTCGCGGCCGTGGCGCTCGCGTGCGCGCGCGATTCTCTCGACGCGAATTCGGGGCTTCTCGATCGAGCGGGCGCTGAAGCGCCCCGACACTTCGTGGTCCT
Source organism: Myxococcota bacterium (assembly GCA_041579295.1). Taxonomy (GTDB): domain Bacteria; phylum Myxococcota_A; class UBA9160; order UBA9160; family SMWR01; genus JACZVU01. Next base: position 25,370 of record JBFGGA010000019.1, read on the forward strand.
GCCGGTCAACCTGACGATCAAGACGCCGTCCGAATTCGATCCGCTGCTCGACGACATGTTCGGCGCGATCGCGGGCTACATCCGCGATCGCGGCCATACCCTCGAGACCTTCTCGCGCAAGAAGGCGACCGCGGGCTGGGCGGCGAGCATCTTGCGCGTGCAAGAGTCCGAAACGCTGGACGACAATTTCAAGACGGCGATGCGCGTCTACGTGAGGCGACTCGCGGAGACCCGCAGCTTCGACGCGGTGATCTCACCGTCGCTCGCCTACCGCAACGCGAAGTCACGCGATCGGAAGGTGAAGTGGGATGGAGTGATCCGGAAGGTGAAGATCATCAATCTCTCCGACGAGGCCAAGAACAAGGGGCTCGCGCGCTCGCTGGCCGTGGAGATCGCGGGCGTGTCGTTGCACGTGATGGCGTTCGACCCGGGCGGCGAGCTGATCTTCCAGAAATACGGCGGCTTGGACCTGGCGCACGACGTCGACATGGAGGGCGTGGAGTTCACGATGATTCCGCGGCTCGCGCTGAAGGAGGCGCTCCTGAAGGACGGCGAGCATATCGAACAGGGAATCGGCGTGGCCTTCGACCCGTTCATCCCCCGACGCTGACCGGCGAGCCCTTTCCCATTCGCTTTCCGGCGAGCCCTTTCGCATTCGCTCTCCGGCGAATCCTGTGGGGCTCGCGAGCGGGCGAATCAGCGAGAGATCAGGAAAAGATCAGCTTCCGGTCAAGCGCTCGCGCCGGCTCCCGCGTAGGCTCGAATTCGCGTCGTCGGAAGCGAGGGCGGGCCCGAGTGCGATGGGCAGCGCGTCGTCGCGCCGCCGTCGTCTCGAACGATGGCCCGGGGAATCGACTCCGGAATCGCAGATCCGAGGCCGGCGCTGGAGAGGGGAAGTACCCCGTCGACCAATCTCCCTCGCGGAGCCCGGATCGCCATCTGCCGGATCTTCCGACGCGCTCTGAACGAGCCGCCGAACTGGATCGCTGGGGAGCGGAGCCCGATGTACGGGTTGGCCAGTTCGGCGGCTTCGCGTCTGGCGTCGGCCTCGCGTCAGAGACTCGGCGGGCTGCACGCGCTCACGACCTCGCACTCCACGGAGCTCACGTTCCGGAAACGGTGAGGGCGCGTGCTTTCGAAGTAGTACGCATCGCCCGGGCCGAGGACGTAGCGCTTGCCATCGACCGTGAGCTCGAGATGGCCCGAGATCACGACGCCGCCCTCCTCTCCCCTGTGATGCAGCGTGACCTTGCCGGTGTCCGATCCGGGCGCGTAGCGCTCGTGGAGGATCTGCATCTTCCGATCCGTGAGCTCCCGGCCCACCTGCCAGTAGGAGATCTTGCCGCGCCCGATCTCGACCAGCTCCGACTCGCGGTAGACGACGGGCTCCGACTCCGAAGCCTCGGTGGCGAAGAAGGTGGAGAGGTCCAACTGGACGCCGTCGAGGATGCGCTTGAGCGCCGCGACCGACGGATTGAGCTTGCCGGATTCGATCAGCGAGATCGTCGCGTTGCTGATGCGACTGCGCTTTGCGAGCGCGCGCTGCGACAGCCCGCTTCGCTCGCGCACCTCGCGCAGCCGCGCGCCCACATCGATCGCCATCAACCAACTCCGCCGGGGCGTTAACTATCCGCAATACGATACACGCATCCTCCTGTGATCTCAATGACTTGCGCGATCGGCTCTGAAAAACTGTTGATCGACGTAAACATCGGGGATTTCGTCGAACGCTCGCCAAGCGGCGTGCGCGGGCGCGATGGCTCGGGCGCGCGCCGCGGCGCGCGCGGGCGCGA
>JBFGGA010000020.1:0-27119 GCA_041579295.1 Myxococcota bacterium
CCGCGCAGGAGTCGGCGCTGTTTCGGATCGCGCGCAAGCACGGCGGCCTCGCGGCCGGCGCCGAAAACGGCAAGCGCGGCTACGAGCTCACGTTCGCGATCGCCTACATCCGGGATTTCGTGATGAGCCACTACCTGCTCGCCGAATCCTTCGAGACTTCCGTGCCGTGGACCCAGACGCTCGCGTTGTGCGAGAACGTCAAGCGCCGGGTTCGCGAGGAGTGCGCGGCGCGCGGCCTGCCCGGCCTCCCGTTCATCAGCTGTCGTGTCACGCAGCTCTACGAAACGGGCGTCTGCGTGTACTTCTACTTCGCGTACTACTACCGGGGTGTGGACCGCCCGAGCGAGGTCTTCGCGGAGGTGGAGCGCGCGGCGCGCGAGGAGGTGCTTCGCAGCGGCGGTTCGCTTTCCCATCATCACGGCATCGGAAAGCTGCGAGAGGGCTTTCTTCCCGAAATCATGTCGGCTCCGACGCTGGAGTGGAACCGGGCCATCAAGCGCGCGGTCGACCCCCACAACGTCTTCGGCTCCGCGAATTGCGGCGTGAACGACGGCGCGCTTCGTCGCTGAACCGGCGCGGCGAATCCCGCCTGCTTCCTTGCGGGCGCGGCGTGGAACCCTAGGCTGCGGGTGATGGGTGCAGATCGACTGAGCGCGGTTTCGGCGGGTGCGCTCGGATGCCTCGCGCTCGCCGCGCTCTCGCTCGCCGGATGCGAACGCGAGTCGGGGGCGCCGGAAGCGCCGGTCGTCGCGCGGGAGCCGACCCGCGGCGCGCTGAACGTCGTGCTGATCACGTTGGATACGACCCGCGCGGATGCGCTCGGCAGCTACGGACAGCGGCGGCGCATCACGCCCAATCTCGACCGCCTCGCCGCGGCGGGGACGCAATTCCTGCAGTGCGCGAGCTCCAATCCGAGCACGCTTCCCTCGCATTCGACGATCTTCACCGGTCGACACCCCTTCGTGCACGGCGTGCGGTCGAACGCGGGCTTCGTGCTCTCCGAGGAGAACACCACGCTCGCCGAGGTCCTCGGCGCTCGCGGCTACCGCACGGCCGCGGAGGTGGCGGCGCCGGTGATCGGCGAGCACACGCAGCTCGGACAGGGCTTCGACCACTACCGCGATCTGCAGTTCCCGGAAGTCCAACGCAAGAAGATCCTCGTGCAGGACGGCGAGGAGCAGCGGACGGTCGAGCTCGACGAGCGCGAGGCGGACGACATCACCCGCTTCGGCCTGCGCTTCATCGCGGAAAACCGCAGCGAGAAGTTCTTCCTGTGGCTTCACTACTTCGACGCCCACCAGCCCTACTCGCCGCCCGGGCGCTTCTACGAGACGAGCTCCGAGAGCCCCTACCACGGCGAAGTCCAGTACGTCGACGAGCAGATCGGACGGGTCGTCGAGCAGATCGAGGGCCTGGGTCTGCGGGACCGGACGCTCGTGGTGGTGGTCGCCGACCACGGCGAGGCCCTGGGCGAGCACGGCGAGCGCACCCACATGTACTTCGTCTACGACGCCACGATGCGCGTGCCGCTGCTCTTCTGGGGCGCAGGGGTGCCGCGGGGGCTGCGGGTCGAATCGCTGGTTCGCATGGTCGATGTCGCTCCGACGATTCTCGACTGGCTCGGGCTGCCGCCGCTCGAAGGCGCCCAGGGCGTCTCGTTGCGGCCCCTGATCAGCGGGGAGACCCTCGACCTCGAGCTCGTGGGCTACGGCGAGTCGATCGAGCCGAGCACCGTGTTCGGCGCGTCCGTGCTGCGCTTCGTCCGCAAGGGCCGCTGGAAGTACATCCACAAGGTCGAGCCGGAGCTCTTCGATCTGGTGCGCGATCCCGGCGAGCTCGACAACCTCGCGAGCGCGCACCCCGAGATCGTGGAGCGCCTGCGCGGGGAGCTGCTGGCGCTGATCCAACGGGCGCCCGATCAGGCCTCGGGGGCGCGAACCGCGATCGACACGGAGACCGCCGCCCAGCTGGAGGCGCTCGGCTACATGGCCGCGGCGCCCCGCGTGGCCTTCGACGACGAGCGGGCGCTGCTCGAAGTCTCGGGCGTCGATCCCAGCGCGCTGGTCGAAGACATGGAGCTGGTCGCCCTCGCCGAAGGGGCGCGGTTGACGCGCAGGTTCGAGGAGTCCGCGGAGCGGTATCGCGCGGCGATCGCGCGCAACCCGGAGAGCGTCACGCTGCTGATGCGGCTGGCCAACGTGCTGCGGGTGCTCGGGGAAGCGGACGAGCGCTTCGAGATCCTCACGCGGGTGATCGAGATCGCACCCGACACCGCCCCCGCCTACGCGGATCTCGCCCACATCGTCTACCAGCGGGGCGATCCCGCGGAGGCCGAGCGCCTGCTCGCCGCGTCGTTGCGCATCGATCCCTGCACCGCGAGCCCGCGCGCGACGCTCGCCTACCTGGCCGCGAAGCGGGGCGACCACGCGCGGCACCTGGAGGTGCTCGAGGAGGGCATCGAGACGTGCCCGCCGGAAGACGGCATCCTGAACAACTACGCGTACGCGCTCGCCACCAATCGCGATGCGGAGCTCCGAGACGGCGCCGAGGCGCTGCGCATCGCCCAGCAGATCACCCGCGGAGAGAAGGGAAAGCGCCACGACTTCCTCGACACCCTCGCTTGCGCGTACGCGGAGGTGGGCGATTTCGAGAACGCGATCTCGGTCGGCGAGCAGGCGCTCGCGTTGATCGAGGCGATCGGACATGCCGAGTCGATCGAACAGCTGAAGTCGCACCTCGAGCAGTTCAGGGCCGGCGAACCGGTCCGCGAGCCGTAGCCCGGGTCGCGCGGCGGCTCGGCCGCCCGGCCATCGGGGCCGGGGTCGGCTCCGCTCGCGCAGCCCTTCGCGCGCCCGGGCTTCTCGCGATCCCCGCGGATGGCGGTTCTGGCTTGAGGATTGGCCGGGGATGGGCTAAACGTCCGCACCACCGTGGATTCCCGCCCCGCGGGTGGGGCACTACGGGACCGCGACGAGACTCCAGAAGGAGCGGAAGTCCCCGGATCTTCCGGCTCCGCAAGAATCCTCGGCAGCGTCGACAACCCCTTCGTCCTCGAGTTTCCAGGGATGACGATGGCACTGAATCGAAATCACGCCGCACGGCTCGCACTGGCCGCCATCGCCTGTCTGATCGCAGGCGCCGCCGCGCGCGCCGACGCGAACGAACGCGGCGAGGATCTGTTTCGACTCTGCGCGGTTTGTCACGGAGAGGCCGCCGCCGGTAACGAGGCCGTAGGCGCCCCGGCGATCGCGGGCATGCCGGCCTGGTACCTGGAAGCCCAGCTGAACCAGTTCCGCGACGGAAACCGCGGCCAGCACTTCGACGACATCATGGGAATGCGGATGAGGCCCATGGCGCGGACGCTCATGCGCGAGGGGGACGTCGAGGCCGTCTCCGCGTACGTCGCGGCGCTGCCACCCGCCAATCCGGCGCCTTCGGTGACCGGAGGCGACGCCGCGAACGGGAAGGAGATCTACACGAAGATCTGCATCGCGTGCCACGGTCCGGGCGGCGAGGGGAACCAACAGATGATGGGCGCGGCACCCTTCCGCCGCTCGAGCGATTGGTACCTGGTCCGACAGATCGAGAACTTCCGGGCGGGCATCCGCGGGGCGAGGCCGGGCGATCAGGGCGGAGCGCTGATGCGCCCGATGATCGCACAACTGAAGGGCGAGCAGGACATCAAGGACGTCGTCGCCTACATCACGACGCTCGCGAATTAGGGATCGGAGACCACGGTGGGCAAGCACTACAGCGCGGATGAGTTGGTCGACAAGACGTTCATCATCACGATGGTCGGGGTGGGTCTGTTCATCGCGTCCGTCTTCCTCTTCATCCTCTAGGGACGAACCATGATCGATCGATACGTCGAGGCACTTTCCACCTACGCGAACGACATCGACAACCTCATCTTGTTGATCGGCGTCCTCGTCGGCTCCTGTTTCATCGTCTGCGAGGCGATCTTCTTCTACTTCATCGTGCGCTTCCGCGCGAAGGACGGAAGGCGCGCCGAGTACATCACCGGCGAGGAGAAGAGCCAGAAGCGCTGGATCAGCTACCCGCACCTGCTCGTGCTGGTCTTCGACGTGATCATCGTCATCGGGGCCGTGAAGGTGTGGTACGACGTCAAGCAGCAGCTGCCCGAGCCCTACGAGACGGTCCGGATCGTCGGCCAACAGTGGGCGTGGAGCTTCGTCCACCCGGGCGCGGATCACCAGCTCGGGACCGCCGACGACATCAAGACGGTCGAAGAGCTTCACATCGAGGTCGGCAAGGTCTACCACTTCAAGCTCGAATCCCGCGACGTGCTCCACAGCTTCTCGGTTCCGGTGTTCCGCCTGAAGCAGGACGCCGTGCCGGGTCGCGTGATCACCGGCTGGTTCGAGGCGACGGGCACGGGCACGCACGACATCCAGTGCGCCGAGATCTGCGGCATCGGCCACGGCGTGATGGGCGCGCGAATCGTCATCGAAACGCCCGAGCAGCACGCGGCCTGGGTGGCGGAGAAGAGCCCGATCGCTCTGGCTGCCGCGAGCCGGCCGTAGCCGGGCGCCGACGAGGAATCCCATGGCTGAGTCGATCCGCGCAGACGCGACCCACGCGCACGACGAGCACCATCACACCGAGCAGAGCTTCTGGAGCAAGTACGTCTTCTCCACCGATCACAAGATGATCGCCATGCAGTACATGTTCACCGGCATGGCGATGGCACTGATCGGTGCCTTCATGGCCTACGCGTTCCGGATGCAGCTGGCCTTCCCTGGAGTCGACGTTCCCGGATACGGGACGGTATCCCCCTCCGACTACAACGCGCTCGTCACCAACCACGGTGCGATCATGATCTTCTGGGTCGCGATGCCGGTGCTGATCGCGGCCTTCGGCAACTACCTCATTCCGCTGATGGTCGGCTGCGACGACATGGTGTTCCCCAAGATCAACCGCCTCTCCTATCAGATCTTCCTGCTCAGTACGATCGTGCTGATCATCTCGTTCTTCGTGCCCGGGGGCGGCTTCGGCGGCGCCTGGACCGCCTATCCGCCGCTCTCCGCGAAGGCCGAGTACAGCCTCACGGCGCTCGGGTCTTCGTTCTGGCTCGTTGCGGTGGCGCTCGAATTCGTCGCGTTCCTGCTCGGGGGGATCAACTTCGTCACCACCGCGATGAACTCCCGCGCGCCGGGGATGAAGCTCTTCGACATCCCGATCGTGGTCTGGACGATCGTCGTGGCGAGCATCCTGTTCATGGCTTCCGTCGGCCCGCTGATCGCGGGTGCGGTCATGCTCTTCATGGATCAGAACCTCGGGACGGCCTTCTTCGATCCGAACCGGGGCGGCGATCCGATCCTCTGGCAGCACCTGTTCTGGTTCTTCGGACACCCCGAGGTCTACGTGGTCCTGTTGCCCGCAATGGGCATCACGGCGGACGTGATGTGCGTCTTTGCGCGCAAGAAGATGTTCGCCTACAAGACCGTGCTCTACACGATCTTCGCGACCGGAATCCTCAGCTTCACGGTCTGGGCGCACCACCAGTTCGTCGCCGGCATCGATCCGCGGATGGCGAACATCTTCACGGTCACGACGCTGCTGATCTCGATTCCGATCGCTGAAATGTGCTTCGTCTACATCGCGACCCTCTACGGTGGATCGATCCGCCTGACGACCCCGATGCTATGGGCGCTCGCGTTCATCGCGGAATTCCTGATCGGCGGCGTCACGGGGATCTTCCTCGGAGCGAGCGGGGCGGACATCTACTTCCACGATACCTACTTCGTGCTCGCGCATTTCCACTACACCTTCTTCCCGATCGCGATCATCGGAACCTTCGCGGGGTTCACGTTCTGGTTCCCGAAGATGTTCGGCAAGATGATGAACGAGACGCTCGGAAAGATTCACTTCTGGGGCACGATCATCCCGTTCAACTGCATCTTCATCCCGCTCTTCGTGCTCGGCGGCGCCGGACAACACCGGCGGATCTACAACTTCCAGCACTATCCGGAGCTCGCGGGCGCGGAGATGCAGGACCTGCGGATATTCGCGACGGCGTCTCTGGTGGTCATGCTCGCGTTTCAGCTGGTGTTCTTCTACAACTGCTTCATCAGCTGGCGGAAGAAGGAGAAGGACGCCGGCCCGAATCCCTGGAAGTCCAACACCCTCGAGTGGACGACGGAATCGCCGCCGCCGCACGGCAACTGGAGCGAGCTGCCGACCGTCTACCGCGGACCCTACGAGTACGCGGTGCCGGGCCGTGAAGACGACTACTTCCCCCAGAACGTTCCCAGCTGATTCCGCGGAGCTTGCAATGAGACCGATCGCAAATACACGCATCGCTGCGGGGATCCCGACGGGCCGACTGGCGGTCTGGTGGGTGCTGGCGTCGGAGATCGTCATTTTCGGAGGCCTGCTCGCGTCCTACATCATGCACCGCCTCGCGCGCCCCGAGTGGAGCGAGCAGGCCGCGCACACCAACGTCTGGATCGGTGGATTCAACACCTTCGTGCTGCTCACCTCGAGCCTCTCCGCCGTTCTGGGCCACAAGGCCGCGGTCGCCGGGGACGGACCGAAGGCCGCCAAGATGCTCTACTACACGGTGCTGGGGGCGGTCACCTTCCTGGTCGTCAAGGCCTTCGAGTGGACCGCGGAGATCACGGCCGGCTACACGCTCACGTCGAGCACCTTCTGGTCGTTCTACTACACGGCCGCGGGCCTGCACGCGCTGCACGTGCTCGCGGGCGCGGTCATCATGCTGTTCGTCGCCGATACGGCGCGGAAGAACCTCGAGCTGCACCGGGTGGAGCTGATCGGGATCTATTGGCACTTCGTCGATATCGTCTGGATCTTTCTCTTCCCGCTGCTCTACATCGCCAAGTAGGATAGAAGGTAGGAACATGTCGGAAGACGCCGAGCACGCCGCACACGAGATCAACTACGTCAAGGTCTGGGGGATCCTGCTCGTTCTGCTGGTGGTGAGCATCGCCGGCCCCTTCCTGGGGATCAAGATCGTCACGCTGCTCACGGCCTTCGGCATCGCGATCGTGAAGGCCTATCTGGTTGCCAAGAACTTCATGCACCTGAACATCGAGCCGCGCTACGCGATCTATCTGCTGACCACGATGCTGGTCTTCATGCTGCTCTTCTTTGCCGGGGTTGCGCCCGACGTGATGAAGCACGAGGGCAGGAACTGGGTCAAGCCGATCGTCCAGGTGGAGGGCGAGGCTTCCGCGCACCACTGATTGGAGGGCCCCGATGACGTCGAGATCCGCCGCGTCGCTTCGAGTCGTCTCCGATCCGCGACCGCCCCCGATCCTGCCCAGCCCCGTTCTCGGAATGGTGATCTTCGTGATCGCCGAGATGATGATGTTCGCCGGGCTGATCAGCGCTTTTGCGATCGTGAAAGCGGGTGCGCTCGGCTGGCCGCCACCCGGTCAACCCAGGCTCCCCGTCGAGGCGACCGCATTCAACACCGCTGTGCTGATCGCGAGTGCGGTCTTTCTCTTCGTCGCCAACGGCCGGTACGGGCGCGACCGCGAGCGCGCGAAGCCACCGCTGTTCGCGGCGATGGGCCTCGGCGCGTTCTTCGTCGCGTTCCAGGGGTACGAGTGGGTGTCGTTGATCCGTCAGGGGCTCACGCTCACCTCCAGCAACCACGGCAGCTTCTTCTACCTGATCGTCGGCATGCACGGCCTGCACGCGATCTGCGGGCTGGCGGTTCTCGGCAGGTCCGCCTTCAAGCTGTCACGCGGACGGCTCGCGCCCAGCAGCTTTGCGGCGACGCAGGTCTTCTGGTATTTCGTGGTCGGATTGTGGCCCGTTCTCTACGCCATGGTTTATCTATGAGAGGCCTTCGCGCCGCGATCGAAGTTGCGCTGGCGATGGTGACCCTGCTCGTACCAGGGATTGCGGCCGCCTGCGCGGTGTGCTTCACGGGTCGCGAGGACGAAGCGCGGATCGCCTTCCTCGCCACGACGGGGCTGCTCTCGGCGCTCCCGATCGTGTTGATCGGATCGCTGGTCTGGTGGCTTCGAAGGCGCGCGCGTCAGATCCGCGAGGAGCGCGACTGATCGTCAGTCGACACCCTCGGATTCTTCCCCGGAGTCTGGCTTCCGGACGAGTCGATCGCGAAGCTCCGATCGACGCGCTTCGTCGATTTCGCCGCTGAGGGAGTCGATCAATTCGATCGCCTCGCGCCGCAGCTGTGGTCGGCGGCGCCAATTTCCGATCGCGTCCAGGAATTGGAATGCGCCTTCTCGCTGGTTTGCGGCTGCGAAGGCCCTGGCGCCGAGGAACAGATCCTCCGGCAGGCCGCCGATGCGAAGGAAGTCGCGGGCGATTTCGGTGGCCTCGGCCCGCAATGCCGGATCGTCGCTCGCGGTGCGCCATTGGATGCGCAGGCGCTGCGCGTCACGGTAGGCGGGGTCGAACCAGGGCGCGGACGCGAGCGCGGGTTCGAGTTCGCTCAGGGTCGACCCATCGCCCGCCGCCGCGAAGCGCCAACCCGAGACCACCGCCGCTGGCGCTCCCTCGAGCGGCTGCGCGAGCGCGAGCGCTTCGGGGTCGTTCGCTTCGACCTCCGATCTCCGCGTGGATAGCAGGCCGAAGCGCGCCGACTGGGAAGTTGGATCGCGCTCGAGCGCAGCGCGGAAGTACGCGGCCGCGCGACGCGGGGATCCGCTGATCGTCGACCAACCCATGTTCTCCAGCCGACGCGTCGGGTCGGGCTGGCTTCGCGCCAGGTGCACCGCGCGCGGTAATTCGTTCCGGGCGGCCAACCTCTGCACCAGATACGTCACATTCAATCCGGTGGCCAGCGAAGGGAGCGGGTCTAGCGGCGCGAGGATCTGATGGAAACGGCGAGCGCGAAGCGAATCCTTCCCCAGCCCCGCGGATCGCGTCGCCAATTGGTTGCGGTCATCCGTGTTGAGGTCCGCGCCGGCCGCGAACTGCTTCGCACCTTCCGAGTCCAGGATGCAGCCGGCAAGGAAATCTTCGACGCTCTTCGGGCCGTAGCGCGAATAGTCGGACGGAGACGCCGCAATCGCGCGCTCGAAGGTCGTCACCGGATCGAATGGCGCGTTGGATGCCGCGAACAGGACGGAACCCGCCACGGGTCGGAATACGGCTACTTCCGAGAAGACCTTGAGTAGTGTCGCTACGATGCTTCGGAGTAGCGCCTCGTCGACGAAGGCGATTCCGATCCACTGAACGAAGACGCCTTCCGGCTCGAGGTGATCCGCGACGAGCGAGAAGAACTCCCGGGTATAGAGGTGGGAGGCTCCTGCGGTCCAAGGATGGGATGGCTGCGAGACGACCGCGTCGAATCGGGCGTCCGTGAGCATCAGCGCTCCGCGCGCGTCGTTCACGACGACCCGTACTCTCGGGTCCGAGATCGCGGAATGGCCCCGCAGCTCGCCGAGGGCGCGGTGCGCGTTGACCACTTCGCGCTCCAGCTCGATGACGTGAACGCGCTCGATCCCGGATGGAACGGCTTCCAGTGAGAGCGCCCCCCCGAGGCCGATCATCAACATGGATCGAGCGTCCGGGTTCAACAGGACGGGCAGCATGCCCAGCCACCGCGCCGTGACGAAGCGCTCCGGCGCCGGGCCGGGCCGGACGATGGTCGATTCTGGTTGGCCGTTGGTGACGAGCCTCCAGCCTTCTCTGTCGTCGAAGAGCAGCACCGTCGACGAGCGGCCCACTCCGTAGAAGGTGATTTCGCCCTTCCATCCCGTCGCATTCACGCCGTTGTAGCGCAACACCGCCCAGGGGGTCTGTTTGGGGGCGACGGCGATCACGGCGAGACAAACCGCCGCGATGCCGGCTGGAATCCGCAGCCTCGGACGCGCGAGGGCGGCGGTCGCCAGCGCCAGCACCAGGTTGATGCCGGCAGCCAGGTAGAGGGTTCCCGCGAAGCGCAGCGACGGCAGCAACGCGAAGCCGGCCGCGAGCGCTCCGCTGATCGCCCCAACGGTGTTCCACGCGTAGACGCGCGCTGCCGCCGGCCCCGCCTCCGATTCGTGCCGCGCAAACAGCCGCACCGCGAACGGGAACGTCGCCCCCACACACAGCGCACCCGGGAGCAGCGCGGATGCGGCCACCAGCGCGTTCGCGGTGAGCGAGCCCGCGCGGCCGGCCCCCAGCCCCTGCGTGAGCTCCGGCAATCGGTCGGCGAAGGCGAACGCGATCAGCGAGAGCGCGGCGGTCCCGATCTGCGCCCACGCGAAGCCGCGTGCAGATCCGACCGGGCTGCGCGCGAGGCGGGCTGCCGCGGCGCTTCCGAGCGCGATGCCGAGCAGGAAGCTCGCGAGCATCGTCGCCAACCCCTGGATGCTTCCGCCCAGCAGGATGCCGAGCAGCCGGATCCAGACCACCTCGTAGGTGAAGGAGGCGAAGCCCGAGAGCGCAATCAGCGGCAGGATCCAGTGGAATCGCAGCGCCGGGCGCGATGTCGACGCGGCAATCGCGGGGAGCGGGGGGGAGCGGTGCGCCAGCAGTGCTGCGGCGCCGAAGACCAGAGCGTTCGTGGCGGCTCCCGCGTACACCGTGTTGCGAAGGCCGAGCATCGGAAGCACCACGAAGCCCGTCGTGGCCGCGCCCATCACGGCCCCGATGGTATTCACGGAGTAGAGAACGCCGACCCGGCGGCCGATCTCGCTCTCGCGCTGCACCGCGTATCGCGCGAGCAGCGGAAGCGTCGCACCCATCAAGCCGGTCGGAACCATCAGGATCGCAAACGAGCAGGCCGCGTAGAACACCGATCCGGCGACGCTCGCCTCGTCGGGCGGCGCGCTCTGACCGCCCGCGATCGCCTCGTGGAGCCACATCGCGGCGCGGATGCCCCACGGCACCGCCAGTGCGCTCGCCGCGATGCCGAGCTCGAGCAACCCATAGGCGAGAATCGGCCGGCGGATCCTCGAGACGAGGCGGCCCGCCACGGCGGCTCCGGCCGCCAGGCCGCCCATGTAGGCGGCCAGCACGCTCACGACCGCGAATTCCGAGGTGCCGAAAACGAACGCGAACTCGCGCGCCCACGCGGTCTCGTAGAGCAGCGCGGCGAATCCCGACAGAAAGAAGCAGAGCAGGAGCAAGATGAACCGCAGGTCGATCCTCATAACCTCTCTACTGTCTGCCGGGGGGCGGGCTCCAGCGCTCGATTTGCCGTGGGTTTATAGCTCAACCGCTCGTGGCTGCTGCACCTTGCCAACCGCGCACGACCGCGTCGCGTGGTGCTCTTCGGCTGACGGATGCGCGGCGCGCTAGCGGGGCTCGAAGCGACGGGAAACCCCGCGCAGCCGAGTCAGGGCCGCGACTGCCATCAGTGCGACGAGTAGTCCGAGGCCCCGACTCGAGAGCGCCGGCACCCCGATCGGGGGTTGGGATTCCGGGTCGTTGGGATCGGTGCCGGCCGCGATCTCTTCTCCGTCACTGAATCCGTCGTCGTCGCTGTCGAAATCGTTGGGATCGGTGGCGTAGACGGTCACCTCGTCGAAATCGCTGAGCGCGTCCGAATCCGAGTCCACCCGGTTGGGATCGGTGTTGTGGATCATCACCTCGTCGAAGTCGCCGAGGCCGTCCCCATCCGTATCCGCGAGCGTGGGATCACTCCCGTGGACGTTGACTTCTTCGTAGTCGTCGAGCCCATCCGCGTCCGAATCGGCGAGATTGGGATCGCTTCCGTGGATGTACACCTCTTCGCCGTCCAGCAGCAGGTCGCCATCGGTGTCCGGGAGCAGGGGATCGGATCCGGTGTCGTCGTTGGAGACGAAGATGCCGGTGTCGGTTTCGACGATGTCGGGCAGCCCGTCGCTGTCCACGTCTCCGTCCTCGCACGCGTCGCCGATCGCATCGCCGTCCGTGTCCAACTGCGCGGGGTTCGGGGCGTCCGGGCAGTTGTCGACCAGGTCGGCGAGGCCGTCTCCATCGGTGTCTCCCGGAACGTCCAGGATCAGCGCGGCAATGCGCTCGGCGCGGTAGATCAGGTACGACGGCGCTCCGCTCGGCAGCTCGAGTCGCCATATTTCGTTTCCGCCGGCATCGACCTCGAAGATCTGGGCGGTGCGGCCGGCCGCGACCAGCGTATTGCCGCCTGGGAGTCGATCCGCGTCTCCGAGAGCGGCGTTGTACTCGGGGAGCGTGAACTCCCAGACGATGGATGCGTCGGTTGGGGGGTCGCCGGTGAACTGCAGCTCGATGGCCTTGCTCACTCCGGTCCGAGCGCTCTGGTCGATGTGGTCGCGCCGGCTTCCGTTGTCGAACAACACCATGTTCCCATTGGCCAGAACCTGCGGTGCGTGTTGGAAGCTGAACAGGTTGTCGCCGAAGTCCGCGTCGCCCGACGGCATCGACGGCGGGCCGAAGCCCATCTGATAGACGAAGTTCCCGGTCGCGTAGTCGATGCGGACGATCCTGCTCAGGTGTCGGACCGAGATGTAGACGCTGTCGTCGGGCGGGTGGTAGATCACCGCATTGGAGTGGGTCCAGTCGTAGCTCCCGGTCGGCGGGGGGTCGGTGATCGTCGGCGTCTGCATGAACGTATCGTCGAAATCGAGCGTCGACAGATGGTCGAAGGTGTTCCACTCCCAGACGACCTGCTTGGTGAGTCGATCGAACTCGACGAAGCGGTCACCCATCCACCACTGGAGCTCGCCGTCACGGAGGACCTGTTGGAACTCCCGCAGCGCGGTGAGGATGTTCCCGTTGGGCATCGGGAACGCCTCGTGGTGTACGTACAGATCCGGATCGTCCGGAGATGCCCAGGCGATCTGGCCGTTCAGGGTGTACTCCCAGGCGCGGGCGCCGCCCACCACGAGCACGCGTCCGTTGTCGAGCAGGCGCAGGTCGCCCACGATGTGGCTGCGCGCGAGGAACCACACGGGGTTGCCCGCGAGGTCCACGGCGACCGCGAAACCACCTGGAATGGTGGCGTTCTGCGACCGGATGTTGAACAGGGTGAGGCCGGGCTCCGGCGTTCCGGATCCAGCGGTGACGGTCAGGGCCGGCATGTAGGCCGGAAGCGCCAACGTCGCGAAGCGATGGGTCGCGTCCCAGGCCTGCAGGGTGCCCGAAACGATCGCGCGCGCGTGCCACGCGTAGGCCTCGCCGAATTCGAGGCCCGAGGTGGCCACCGCGCGCGGCGCCGTCGCCGGCACCGTCTGGTCGACCACCGGCGGGGCGCCCGCGAACGGATCGCCCGATCCGTCGTCCACCACGACGACGAGCTGGTACTCGTCGGCGCCCCCGACGGACTCCCACTCGAACTGGACGTGGATCTGACTGAGCGCGATCCCCTCGGGCGGGAGGATCAATGCCGCCGAGGGCGCGGCGACGAAAAGCAGCGCGAGGGCGTGGGCAAGAGTGAAGGTGGCGCGCATCGGGACTTTCCTCGCGCCGGTTCCACCCCATTCTGAACTACACGACCGCGGGCTACAACCCCGACATGGGTGGTGATTCCGCATCGGCTCGATTCCCCACGCGTCGAGCACCCGGTCGGCAGCCACCGCGCCGCCGCGATCGAAGGGAGTGTGGTGATGCGAATCGCCCGCAGTCGGCCGTCGCAGCGCCGCTTCGGCGCGTCGCTCAGCGCTATTCGGGTGCGCGCCCGCGCTCGAGCACCTCGCAGAATCTCCGTTGGAGCCCACTCGCGGTGCGGATTTCGTCGCCCAGGTCTTGGTGGAGCTCGCGCTTCGGATCGAAGGCCGGCCAGCTCGGCAGCCCCGCTGCGTTGGGGTCGCCGGTCTTCGCGAACTGCGTCCAATAGGCGAGCATCGCGTCGCTGAGCGACCAGTCGATGCCGTCGGCGGGCAGCCAATCGTCCGCGGTGTCGAACACGTAGGGGATCTCGGCGCCGTGGTAGGCGAGGACCCGCTCGCCTCCGGGGCGGATGCGGGAGAAGCGGAATACGAAGACCCGATCCGTGAGCGCGCGCTGCGCGTCGGCGATCGCGAGCGACGGGCAGTGAAAGTCCACCGCGCCGGTCAGGAAGTCGAGCTTCGCGGCAACCCCGCCCTCCACCGCCTCGTTCAACGCCGCGAGCACCTCCGCGCGGTGGCCTTCCCGCACCCGCTCCTTCAAGACGGCGTGCAGCTGCTTGTCATCCACCGGTTGTTCCAGGTACATGAACCACTCGTTCGCGTTCGATCCGATCACGATCTCGGTGGGGCTCTGCTCGCCCGCCGCGAAGATCGCGGCGGCGGGCCGGGGCAGGAGCCAGCCGTCGACGAGCGCGCGGCCGAAGCCATCGGGTGCGGCTTCCGGCGCCGCGGCGACGATCTTCTGCCACGGCAGCGCGCGCATCGCTCCGAGCTGGCCGGGGCCGCCGCCGACACCCAGGGCCTCCATCAGCTTCGTGCCGAACACCTCCTCGTCGGCGACGCGGGCGGTGTCGTAGAGCGAGTAGCCGCCGCTCTGGATGATGGCGCGCCGGAACAGCCCGCGCGCGAGCGGAGACGCGATCAGCGTGCCGATGTCCGCAGCCCCTGCAGACTCGCCGAACAGCGTGACGCGATCCGGGTCGCCGCCGAAGCTCGCGATGTGGTCGCGTACCCAGGTGAGCGCCGCGATCTGGTCGAGCAGTCCGTAGTTTCCGGACACCGTGCGGTCGGATTCCGCGGTCAGCGCCGGGTGCGCGAGAAAGCCCAATGCACCGAGCCGATAGTTGATCGAGACGACGACGACGCCTCGCTTCGCGAGATTGTGTCCGCGGTAATTCGGTTCGTGGGCGTATCCGTCGAGGTTGCCTCCCCCGTGAATCCAGACCATCACGGGCTGTGGTGCGTCGCCGTCGAGGTTTCGCGACCAGACGTTGAGGTAGAGGCAGTCTTCTTCGATGCCCTCCAGATCCGGTATCACATCTCGCGGCCAGTCGAATTTCTCCGCCACGTCGCGGTACCACTCGGGATTGCTCTGCAGCTGCGGGCAGGCGGGCCCGAAGCGCGAAGCATCCCGCTCGCCTCCGCGAGTGCGGTGCGGCTGCGGCGGGCGCCAGCGAAGCTCGCCGACCGGGGGCGCCGCATACGGAATTCCGCGAAACACGGCTGTCTTCGGATCCCCGCTCTCGCGCTCGCCGACGAGTGTTTCTCCGCCCGCGTCGACGCGGGGTGGTTCGAGCCGGGCGCCCGCACATCCACCCAATGCCAGCAGCGCGACGAGGCTCGCAATCTTCATCGGCGCCTGCGCATTCCCGTCGAGCGGTTCGTCGGCGATCGGCGATTCAAGCGCCGCACGGGCGCCTCACCCGGGCGTTCGCGCCCGACGGGCGACGATGGCGCCGGCGACGAGCAGAGCCGGCAGCGAGAGGAGCAGCCAGATCCGCGGCTGGCCCGCATCCACCACGACGAATACGGGATCGCCGAAGATCAGCAGCGTGGATTCGATCCGCCCGCCCCAATGGATCAGCGCACCGATCGGTGCCGAGAGCGCGGCGGCCAGCACGAGCAGGAACCAGGACGTGAGGGTCAGTCGCTTGTCGGCCAATTCCCACATTCTCCCCAGGTCGGGCGCCTTCGAGTCGCCAATCCTAACAGGTCGCGCGATGGCGCGACAAAAAATCGCGCCATCGGGCGGCGTGGGGGTGATAGGATCTCCGCTGGACTCTCGACGGAGGAGTTTCCCACCATGTCGACTCACCACTCCGCTGCACTCTGCGGCTTTGCGACGCGCGTCTGCTCGTCGCTTCTCGCATGGATCGTCCTTTCGGCGCCCGCGCTCGCCGATGAGACCTGCCAATCCCCCTATCTGCCGAAGATCACCGGACAGGAGGATTTCGTCTACGTCTGGACGCTCGGAATCGAGGGGCTCGGCGACGGCTCCGACAAGCTGGTCACGATCGGCGCCAACCCCGAGCGCCCCGACTACGGAAAGGTCGTCTCCACCGCGTCGGTCGGCGGCCGCCACGAGGCGCATCACGGCGGTTTCACGGACGACCGCAGACAGCTCTGGGTGGGTGGCCTGGACGACAGCATGATCTACATCTTCGACGTGGCGACCGATCCCTCCAAGCCCGAGCTCGTGAAGGAGATCGACGATTTCGTCGAGAAGTCCGGCGGCGTGGTGGGCCCCCACACCTTCTACGCGCTTCCAGGCCGGATGCTGATCAGCGGCTTGTCGAACTCCCGCGATTTTGGCGGCAAGACGGGGCTGGTCGAGTACAACAACGACGGCGAGTACATTCGAACGATCTGGATGCCCGAAGGCGCCACCTACGGATACGACGTGCGGGTGAAGAAGGAGCTCAACCGGATGCTGACTTCTTCTTTCACGGGGCACAGGAACTACATGCGCAAGCTCCCCGAGCTGATGGGCGACGCCGACGCGATGAAGAGCTTCGGCAACACGATGGTGGTTTGGGACTACCACACCCGCAAGCCGTTGCAGACGCTTGAGGTTCCCGGGGCGCCGCTGGAGATCCGCTGGGCGCTCGACCCCGATCACCACTACGCGTTCACGAGCACGGCGCTGACGTCGCAGCTCTGGGGAATCTTCCGCAAGGACGACGGCAGCTTCGAGGCCGTCGCGATCGCGGACATCGGCGATCCGGAGAAGATCCCGCTCCCGGTCGACATCTCGCTCTCGGCCGACGATCGCTTCGTCTTCGTGGACAGCTTCATGGACGGCACGCTGCGGGTGTTCGACGTCTCCGAGCCGCGCAAGGCCCAGCTGGTCCATGAAGAGAAGATCGGCGGGCAGGTGAACATGGTCTCGCAGTCGTGGGACGGAAAGCGGCTGTACTTCACCGCGTCGCTGCTCGCGAACTGGGACGGGACGCCGGGCTCCGATCCGCAGTTCCTCAAGGCCTACGGCTGGGACGGCGTGAAGCTGACGCCGAAGTTCGAGATCGACTTCCTGGCCGAAGCGCTCGGGCGGCCGCACATCATGAACTTCGGTCAGCTGGACTTCTACAAGGGCCGGGTCGACACCTCGTCGAGCGACGGGTAGTCAGCGGCTCACTCCGGCATCCAAAGCCGTTCCCTTCGCGATCGCCGCCCAGGTGTCGCGCAGACTGACGGTGCGATTGAGGATCGGCCGCCCAGAAGTTTGGCTGTCCGGATCGACGCAGAAGTAACCGAGCCGCTCCAGCTGGAAGCGATCGCCGGGCCGCGCGCTCGCGAGGCTCGGCTCGACGCGGCAGTCCGAGAGGATCTCGAGCGAGTCTGGATTCAGGCTGTCGAGGAAGTCGCGCTCGGTCGACTGCGGATTGGCGTCCTTGAACAGGCGGTCGTAGAGCCGCGCCTCCGCGCCGACGGACCGATCCGCCGAGACCCAGTGGAGCGTGCCGCGCACCTTGCGGCCGTCCGCGGGCGCGCCGCCGAGCGAGTCGGGATCCCAGGTGCAGCGCAGCTCGGTGACCTCGCCACTGTCCGGATCCTTGACCGCGCGAACGCAGGTGATCAGGCACGCGTAGCGCAGGCGCACCTCGCGGCCCGGTGCGAGGCGGAACCACTTCGCGACGGGCTCCTCCATGAAGTCGTCGCGCTCGACGTAGACGGTTCGCGACAGCGTCAGCTTGCGCGATCCGAAGCTCGCATCGTTCGGGTGAAACGGCGCGTCGATCTCCTCCACGCGGTCTTCGGGGAAGTTCTCGATGACGACCTTGAGCGGGCGGAGCACGCCCATCGCGCGCGGCGCTCCGGCGTTGAGCGCGTCGCGCACGAAGTGCTCGAGCAGGCCCACGTCCACCACGCCGTCCCGCTTGGTGACGCCGATCTCGTCGCAGAACCGCAGGATCGCCTCGGGCGGATAGCCGCGTCGCCGGATGCCGCACAGCGTCGGCATCCGCGGATCGTCCCAGCCGCCGACCCGCCGCTCCTCGACGAGCTGCAGCAGCCTGCGCTTGCTGAGCACCGTGTAGGTGAGGTTGAGCCGCGCGAATTCGATCTGCTGCGGCGGCGCTTGGATCTCGCAGGCCCGGAGGTACCAATCGTAGAGCGGGCGATGGTCCTCGAACTCGAGCGAGCAGAGCGAGTGCGTGACGCCCTCGATCGCGTCGGAGAGGCCGTGCGCGAAGTCGTACATCGGATAGATCGGCCACTCGTCGCCGGTGCGGTGGTGGTGAATCCTGCGGATCCGATACATGATCGGATCCCGGAGGTTGAGGTCCGGCGACTGCATGTCGATCTTCGCGCGCAGGACGTGCGCGCCGTCCGGAAACTCGCCCGCCCGCATGCGCCGAAACAGATCGAGGTTCTCGTCGATCGAGCGATTCCGGAAGGGGCTCTCGACGCCCGGTTCGTAGAAGCTCCCGCGCAGCTTGCGGATCTCGGCGAGGCTCGAGCTGTCGACGAACGCGAGCCCCTTCTCGATCAGCCGGATCGCGAAGTCGAAGAGCTGCTGGAAGTAGTCGGAGGCGAAGTAGAGGCGCTCGCCCCAGTCGAATCCCAGCCAGCGAATGTCCTGCTGGATCGCGTCGACGTACTCGACGTCTTCCGCTTCGGGGTTCGTGTCGTCGAAGCGCAGATTGCAGATGCCGCCCGGAAAGGCCGCCGCCATGCCGAAGTTGAGATGGATCGAGGTCGCGTGGCCGATGTGGAGATGGCCGTTGGGTTCGGGCGGGAAGCGCGTGACGACCCTTCCGCCGGACTTTCCACCGCGCACGTCGGCCTCGATCCGCTCGCGGATGAAGTGCGAGCGGAGGCCGTCTCGTTCGTCCTTGCCCGATTCGCTCGCTGCCATCGGCGTCTCCGCGCTACCCGGCGCGGCCTTCCGGGCCCGCGCGGGCGGAGAATAGCGCCGATTGCTTCCCCCACGCCGCGCGGGCTCCCGGCGCGCGCCGCGTGGCTAACCAGCGGAACGACGATCACGCGCCCGTTGCGCGGTTCGGCTCGCCCCGTACACTGGACGATCGAAGCCACGGAGCGCGGAGGGGACCTGCCATGCCGGATTCACCCGAGGGCCGCGGTCGCGATCGCCACGCGAGCGGCATCGATCGCCGAACCTTCCTGCAGCAGGGCGGCCGGGCCGCGCTCGGCTTCGGCGCGCTCGGGGTCGCCTACGCGGCGCGCGCCGCGAGCGCTCCCGCCGTCGAGCCCACCATCCAACGCTACGTGCCGCTCGGCAAGACCGGACTCGTCATCTCGGACATCGGCTTCGGATCGAGCGGCTGCCCGAGCGCGGACGTCGTGCGCCACTGCTACGACCGGGGCATGACGTACTTCGACACCGCCGAGGGCTACGGCACGAAGGGTTGGCGCGAGGGCGGATACGTCGAGGATTTCCTCGGCGAGGCGCTTCACGACAAGCGCGACAAGGTGATCCTCACCACGAAGTACGTCGCGGAAGCCAAGGACGATCGCAAGCTGATCATGTCGAAGCTGGAGGCGAGCCTTCGGCGCCTGCGCACCGATTACGTCGACATCTTTCTCAACCACTCGGTGAACGATCTCGACCGCCTGAAGAATCCCGAGTGGTTCGAGTTCGTCGCGCTCGCCAAGAAGCAGGGGAAGATCCGCTTCTCGGGAATGTCCGGGCACGGCGGCAACCTGCAGGAGTGCATCGAGTACGCGATCGACCACGATCTGGCCGAGGTGATCCTCGCCTCGCACAACTTCGGGTCGGACCCGAAGTTCTACGAAAAGTTCCTGAAGCAGTTCGACTGGGTGGCCAACCAGGCGGGGATCCGCCGCCTGTTCGAGAAGGCCCACGCCAAGGGCATCGGCGTGATCGCGATGAAGACGCAGATGGGCGCCAAGCTCAACGACCTCTCCGCCTACGAAGCCGAAGGCGCGACCTTCCAGGAGGCCTCGCTGCGCTGGGTGCTCTCGGACCCGAACGTCGACGCCGCGATCATCTCGATGACGAGCACGGAGGTCGCGGACAGCTACATCCGGGCTTCCGGAAAGCGCGGCCTGCGGACCGCCGACGCGCACATCCTCGAGCACTACGTCCGCACCCAGACCGCCGACTACTGCCGCCCCGGCTGCTCGGGCTGCGCGTCGGCGTGCCCGCTCGGCGTTCCGATCGCCGACGCGCTGCGCCAGCGGATGTACGCGAAGCGCTACGGCAACCTGCCGCTCGCGCGCTCCGGCTACGCGGCGCTCGGGCTCGGCGCGTCCGCGTGCGCGGGCTGCAGCGGCCAGCCCTGCGCGGGCGCCTGCGAGTTCGGGCTCGAGATCAGCGCGTTGCTGCGGGAGACCGATGCGCTGCTCCACGCCTAGCGGCGGCTGAATCCGTGGCATTGCCGTCGGACGCGCGCGCCGTGGCGTTCGCGGGTGGGCTCGCGCGTTCGTTCGCGGCCGCGGTCTGGGCACTGGCGCTCGCGCCGATGCCCGCGAGCGCGGACGACCGGGTTCCGTATCGATCCGAGACCGGCCGCTTCAGCGTCGACTTCCCGGCGGGTTCCCCATCCGTGCGCGCGCTCGAAGGCTCGAAGTTCTCGATCACCGACAACGACGTCCGTCACTCCGTGTTCGCCGGCGGCGCCGAGTTCGTGGTCGAAATCCACGACATTCCGCGGATCGCGCAGTTCCTGCTCACGAGCCACTACGTGCTCGAGCGCGCCGCCCACGGCATGCTCGACGACATCGGCGGGAGCGCGCTCGATTCCATCGAGACATCCGTCCGGGACGAGCCCGCGCGCGAGGTCGCGTTCGAGATTCCCGAGCGCGCCATCGAGGGCCGCCTGCTGTCGGTGCTGGTGGGACGGCGACTCTACCTGGTGAGCGTGCGGCACCCGCAGTCGGACGATCCGCCCGAAGCCAGCGCGCCGTTCTTCGAGAGCTTCTCGTTCTGGCGCGAGTGACGCGGGTCGAGCAGGAGCACCTCTGCCGATCCGCTGTGATTCGGTCGACGCCGGACGCGCCGATCGCTCGGATCGGTGGCGGACTGGCCGATCTCCGCTTGGCACGCGACTCAGCTCGAAGGAAATTTGCGCGCCTTCGGCAGGCCGATCACGATCAGCCACGCGACCGACATCAGGGCCCCGGCGAGCACGAACGGCGCCCCGTCGTAGAGCGCGTAGAGCGCGCCTGCGGCCGCGGGGCCGAGCACGCGCGCGAGCGACGCGCTCGACTGGAACGTACCCATCACCGATCCGCGCTCGGTCGGCGTTGCAGCCATCGAGACGAGGCCGAGGATGGGTGGTTGGCCGACGCCGCGTCCGATCGCGGATGCCGCGAGGGGGAGCAGCGTCCAGCCGACCGTCGGCATGAACGGAACGGCGAGCAGCGAGGCCGCCATCAGCGCGAAGCCCGTGACCGCGAGCTTGCGCTCGCCGAAGCGCGCGGCGAGCGATCGCATCGCGCCGCCCTGAACGCCGCCCATCAGCACGGCCATCCCGACGAGGATGAACGCGACGCGCATCGCGTCGAACTGGAAGCGGTCGATCATGAAGTACGCGAAGATCGATTCGAGCTGGGTCACGGCGAGCGAGAAGATCAGGTTGATGGTGCAGAGTCGGCGCACCGCGGGGTCGCGCAGCACTTCGAGCCGGCCCGCGGCGGGGCCGCGCCTCGTGTGGCGATCCGGCTCCGCGAGCGACCCGATCGCGAACGCGAAGTTCGCCGCGGCCATCAGCGCGGCGAGCAGCATCGGGATCCCGTAGCCGAACGGCTCGATGTGGGCGGAGAGCGTCGCGCCGAAGACCGCGGAGGCCGGCCAGCTGCCGTCGAGGTTCGGGGCGAGCAGGCCGCCGAGCGCGGGGCCGAGCACGAAGCCGATCCCGTAGCACGCACCGACCATGCCCATCCAGCGCGTGCGCTCGTCCTCGCGGGTGACGTCGGCCACGTAGGCGGTCGCGACGCTGATGTTCGCGCCGAACACACCGCCGAGGATGCGGCCCGCGAACAGTCCGAGCAGCGAGCCCGAGAGCCCGAGCAGCGCGAGCGCGCCCGCGCTTCCGAGGATCGTCGCGAGCATCACGCGCTTGCGGCCGACCCGATCCGAGAGGCGGCCCCAGATCGGGCTGAATATGAACTGAAAGGCCGGATAGGCGGCGAGCAGGAAGCCGAGGGTCGTCGGGCTGGTGTCGAGGCTCTTCGCGTAGTACGGCAGGATCGGGACCACGATCCCGAAGCCGATCAGGTCGATGATGATGACCGCGAACAGCACGGGGAGCGATCGCGTGGTTCTCTGGGTCGGAGCGTCGGCCAAGGCGCCGGCACTATAGCGAGCCCGCGCGGCGATCCAGCGCGTCGGTGAGGGTCGCGGCGACCCGACCGCCACGCCCGACCGCGTCTTCCGGGG
Source organism: Myxococcota bacterium (assembly GCA_041579295.1). Classification (GTDB taxonomy): domain Bacteria; phylum Myxococcota_A; class UBA9160; order UBA9160; family SMWR01; genus JACZVU01. Next base: position 22,165 of record JBFGGA010000020.1, read on the forward strand.
AATTTCCGAGACGTGCGCGGGCGCGCCTCGGTTCAGGCTCTCTTGAGCAGCCGCGCGTGGTGGGCGAAGTGGTCTTCGATGAAGGTCGCGATGAAGTAGTAGCTGTGGTCGTAGCCCTCGTGGAGCCGGAGCGTGAGCTTGGCGCCCGCGTCCGCGCAGGCCTTGCGGAAGACCTCGGGCTTGAGCTGCTCGTCGAGGAACTCGTCCGCGGAGCCCTGATCGATCAGGATCTCCGAGTGCCAGCCGCGCTTGGCGATGAGCTCGGTCGCGTCGTACTCCGCCCAGGCCGCGCGATCGGGCCCGAGATAGCCGCGGAAGGCCTTCTCGCCCCACGGACATCGACTCGGCGCGACGATCGGCGAGAACGCCGACAGCGAGCGGTAGCGCTGCGGGTTGCGCAGCGCGACGACCAGCGCGCCGTGTCCGCCCATCGAGTGGCCGGTGATTCCCCAGCGCTCTCCGTCGGCCGGGAAGTTCGCCGCGATCAGCGCGGGGAGCTCCTCGGTCACGTAGCTGTACATGCGGTAGTTGCGCGCCCAGGGCGGCTCGGTGGCGTCGACGTAGAAGCCCGCGCCCGAGCCGAAGTCGTAGCTCTCGTGTTCGCCCGGGAAGTCGAAGCCCCTGGGGCTGGTGTCCGGTGCGACGAAGAGCATGCCCTCGCTCGCCGCGAAGCGCTGGGCGCCGGCCTTGACGGTGACGTTCTCCCAGGTGCAGGTCAGCCCGGAGAGATAGACGAGCACCGGGACGCGCCCCTGCTCCGCCTGCGGCGGCGTGAAGGCCGCGAATTCCATCGGGCAACCCGTCACTTTCGACTCGTGGCGATAGACGCCCTGCATCCCACCGAATGCGCGCGTACGACTGATCGTCTCCAATGTCTCCTCCGCTCTGCGAACCCGCGGACTCTACGCCATCTGCACGCCGCTCATCCAGACCGGCCGGAGCCGTTCGATCCCGCGATGGGGCACTCCCGGCTCCGGCCGGGTATGTTCCGCGACGCGGCCATCCGGCGGGCGCCCCCCACAGGCTGGGGCGCGGCGGCGCGGAGGGAATGTGGTGAAGCAGAGGAAACCGCCCCGAGTCGTCGCGCGCCCCGAGACCGAGATCCTGACCCGAGGCTACGACCCGAGCCTATCCGTGGGATCCGCGCGACCCGCGGTCTTCCGATCCTCGACCTACGTGTTCTCGAGCCCGGAATCGGCGGAGCGCGCGTTTGCGATCGCGTTGGGGAAGGTCCACCCGCTCGACGACGAGGACGTCGAGCTCATCTACTCGCGGCTCTCCCATCCGAACGCCGAGATTCTGGAAGATCACCTCGTGCCGCTCGAGGCGCGCGCGAGCAGCGCAGCGGTGTTCAACACCGGAATGGCGGCGATCTCCACGCTGCTTCTCACACTGTGCCGGCCGGGAAGCTCGATCGTCCACAGCGTGCCGGTCTACGGCGGCACCCACATGCTCCTCTACGAGCTGCTCGAGCCCCTCGGCATCCACCCGATCGCGGTGCCCGCCGGAGATTCCGCCGCGCTCGCGAGCGCGATCCAGGCGGCAGAAAATCTTGCGCTCGTGTTCATCGAGACGCCCGCCAACCCGACGCTGCGGATGACCGACATCGCCGCGGCCGCCGCGGCCGCGGGCTTGCGCGAGGAGCGCCCCGTGGTCGCCGTCGACAACACCTTCATGGGGCCGATCTTCCAGCATCCGCTCAAGCTCGGAGCCGACGTCTGCGTCTACTCCGCGACCAAGTACCTCGCGGGTTTCAGCGACATGCTCGGCGGCGTGGTCACCGCGAAGGACCCGGAGCTGGCTTCTCATCTGCGTTCGACGCGCGCGATACTGGGCAACATCCTGCAGCCGGACGAATGCTGGCTGCTCGACAGTCGGCTCGCGACGGTCTCGCTGCGCATGAACCGGCAGAGCAAGAACGCCAAGCGCATCGTCGAGCGCCTCGTCGATCACCCCAAGGTGTCGCGCATCCACTACCCCTCGCTGTTCACCGATATCGAACAGAAGCGGATCTACGAGGCACAGTGCGACTGGCCTGGGGGGATCTTCTCGATGGAGCTCGAGGGCGACAAGCGCAGGGCCTTCGAGTTCCTGCGACGGCTCCGAATCACCAGGAACGCCGTCAGCCTCGGCGGGATGGAGTCGCTCGCCTGTCACCCCGCGACCACCACCCACTCCGAGATGACGGAAGATCAGCTCGAGAGCGCGGGGATCACGCAGGGCCTCGTGCGCATCTCGGTGGGCATCGAGAACTGGCGCGACCTGATCCAGGAGTACACCGCCGCGCTCGACGAGCTGTAGGCGTTCGCTCATCGGGTAGCCGCTGCGCGCAGCTTCACAGCCGCTCCGAGCGAGCTCCCGCGATCGCGCACTGAACGGCTGCGCGGTCCTGGAGGATCGGGCGGATCCGCTCGGCGATCAGCCTCTGATGCGCTTCGTGGGCCGCGTAGGTCCGAAAATCGCTCGCGCTATCGAACTCCGCGACGATCGCGAACTCGTAGTTTCCCTCGACGATCGCCGCATCGTCGCCGAACTGGTAGCTGCGGATCTCGGGGATGGCGGCGGGTAACGCCGCGAGCCCGTCGCGAACGGCCTGCTTCTGCGCGTCCGTGGTTCCGGGCTTCCAGCGCATCAAGACGATGTGTCGGAGCACGGTCGAAGCTCCCTCCTCGCTTCCTCGGGCACGGGGTCTGATTTCGGGGGTGCGGGAGATCCTATCACCCAATCGGTCCAAGGCCCGCTCGAACCCGATCGATGTCAGCCCCGCTCGAGAGCGGCCGCAGACCGTCGAAGAGCGCCGCGGGCGTCGCGACCGGTGACCGCTCCACTCCGCGGGCTTGACGACCGAAGCTGCACACGCGTGAGGGAAGCCGCCGCCCGTGGTGCCGGTGGCGGTCAACTGCGGGCGCGGTCGGTCCGATCAGAACCTGCGAAGCCGACCTCGCGCGATCGCAGCCCGACCCGCGCGCGCCCTGGCGGGTGCCGCCTCGGCGCTCGGCGCCGCGAAGCGCGATCGGCGAAGTCCGGGGGGATTCCAGATGGCGAACACGCCCCGTCACGCCGCGCGCGCGCTGGGCGCGCTGCTCGGCGCCGCGCTGCTTTCGGCTTGTTACACGGCCACGCCCTCTCCGCCGACCGCTCCTGCCGGATCCGCGGCTCACGGCTACGCGCGCGATCAGACGCTCCCGGGCTCGTTTGCGATCGGGGTCTTCACGAGCCCGCCGCGCAACCCCGGCAACGACGGCAGCATCTGGTACTACGGCCACCACCCGCATGCCGCGAACCACGCGCACGGCGCGTTCTGTCACCTCCGCGGGTCCCACCGCCACGACTACGCGCCGAACCGGGGCCACCGCTACGCGTTCCACGACGGCCACTATTTCTGGGTCGGCGACGCCAAGCCGCACGCGATCGAAAGCCCGACCTACGCCTACCAGGGCCACCACCCGCATCCCCACTATTTCGGCGGCTATTGTCGGATCCGCGGCCTCCACCAACACGCCTACGCGCCGAACTCCGCGGACTACTACCGATTGCAGAGTGGAGCCTACTTCTTCACCGGCGTCTACGGCTCCGACTACTACGCGAATCGCACCCGCTACGACGTCACCGGTTGGAGGCGGGATCACCGGGCGCGCGGCTATCGAGAGCACGAGCGCGCGCGGCTGGAAGCGCAGGGCGTCGGCTCCTCGGACGCTCACCGGCTCACGCCCCGGGAGCTCGTCGAGCGGATGCGCGAGCGAACCTCCGGCGGCGCACCGGCGAACCGCGCCGAGGACGGGGCTCGCGAGTAGTTCGACCGCGAGAGGGCAGCTGCTGGCCACGGGATCTATCATCCCGCGCAAATGGCCGTTCTCGTCTCGGAGCCGCTCGAGCTTCGCATCGAGCACCCCGCAACGCGCCGCGCGCTCGACGCGATTGGCGCGTCGATCCGCAGCGCGGGCGGCAAAGCGACGCTCGTCGGCGGCTGCGTGCGCGACGCGCTGCTCGGCCTGCCCGCGACCGACCTCGACGTCGAGGTCTACGGGATCGAAGCACGCGCGCTCGTCGAGCTGCTGTCCGCGCATTTCGAGCTCGACCTCGTCGGTGAGTCGTTCGGCGTCGTGCGGCTGCGCGATCTTCCGATCGACGTGTCGCTCCCGCGCCGCGAGTCGAAACGCGGCCTGGGCCATCGCGGGTTCGAGATCCATTCGGACCCGCACATGGATCCGCGAGATGCCGCCGCGCGCCGCGACTTCACGATCAACGCGATCGCGCTCGACCCCGAGACCGGGCGGATCTTCGATCCATTCGACGGAGCCGCAGACCTGAGAAACCGCGTGTTGCGCCACACGAGCGAGAAGTTCGCCGAGGATCCGCTGCGCGTGCTGCGCGGCATGCAGCTCGTCGCGCGCTTCGAGCTCGACGCCGCGCCCGAGACGATCGAAGTTTGCCGGAAGATCGAGCCCGAGGGGTTGGCACCGGAGCGGATCTTCGACGAGTGGAAGAAGTTGATCCTCGAGGGAGCGCGGCCGTCGTTGGGCCTCGCATTCCTGCGCGACTGCGGCTGGATCCGCCACTTCCCCGAGCTCGAGGCGCTGATCGGTTGCGAGCAGAATACGCGCTGGCATCCCGAGGGAGACGTCTGGATCCACACCCTCCACTGCATGGACGTATTCGCCGACGAGCGGATCGGCATCGAGCGCGAGGACCTGATCGTCGGTTTCGCGGTGCTCTGCCACGACTTCGGAAAGCCCGCGACGACCGTGCGCGAGAGCGACGGGCGCGTCACCGCGAAGAATCACGATTCGGTCGGCATCGAGTTTGCACGGCGTTTCCTGGGCCGCATGACCGCCGAGCAGAAGCTGATCGAGGAGGTCGTTCCACTCGTCGCCCACCACCTCGCCCCGCTTCACCTGCGCGGCAAGGAGGTGAGCGACGCCGCGATTCGCCGCCTGGCGCGCCGGGTCGGGCGC
>JBFGGA010000021.1:0-26889 GCA_041579295.1 Myxococcota bacterium
CAGCCGCGGCCATCAAGGCCCCTCCCGCGGCGTCCGATGACGCTGGCGAATGCGGCCGATTTGCGTCGCGGTGACGGGGCACCCGTGATCGGCAGGACCGTCGGAAACTACCGATTCGAAGAGAAGATCGGCGAGGGCGGCGTCGGCGAGGTCTACCGCGCCACCGACACCCTGCTCGACCGGACCGTGGCCATCAAGGCGCTGCGATCGGACCTCGCCACCCAGCCCAAGGTGCTCTCCCGCTTCCGCTCGGAAGCCCAGGTGCTCGCGCGCTTCAACCACACGAACATCGCCACGCTCTACACGATGGTCGTGAGCGACGACGGAATCTGGATGGTGATGGAGTTCGTCGAAGGCCGGACGTTCTCGGAGATCGTCAGGCACTCGGGTCCGCAGCCCCCGGGGCGAGCCGTTCCCTGGTTCCAGCAGGCGCTCGACGGCATCGGCTACGCGCACGAGCACGGCGTCATCCACCGGGACATCAAGGGCTCGAACATCATGCTCAACGCGAAGGGCGTGGTGAAGGTGATGGACTTCGGGATCGCCCGCGCGCTCGGCTCCGCGCGGCTCACCCGCCAGGGCCACATGGTCGGAACGCTGCAGTACATGTCGCCCGAGCAGGTGCGCGGCAAGGAGACGGACGCCCGCTCCGACATCTACTCGCTCGGCGTGCTGCTCTTCGACCTCGTCACCGGCAGGGTCCCCTTCCGGTCGAGCAACGATTACGAGCTGATGCACGCCCACATCGAAGAGCCGCCGCCCTCGCCGCGCGAGTTCGCGCCGGAGCTCCCGCTCGCATTGGAGAGAGCGGTACTGCGCGCGCTCGCGAAGTGCCCGGACGACCGCTTCGCGACGACCGCCGAGTTCAAGGTCGCGCTCGACGCGTGTGCACTCGATCCGGTCGGCGATGCGGCGCCGCCTCTGGCGGCCACCCGGCCAGAGGGCGCGGAGCGCGCCCAGGACGGCGGCGCCGAGGAGACGCGCCTGCTGGTGGACGACGGGACCGACGAGGCGTCGACGATCGACTGCAGCCAGCCCACCCGGATCGACGCCACGGTCGTCGACCGCCCGGCGCCGCGGCTGCGCGATCTCGTCCGCGCCGTGCGCGAATTCAGGCCGTGGGGGCCCGCAGCCGTTCTCGCGCTGCTGCTCGGCATCAATCTGCTGCTGCTCGGACGGATCTCCACGCGCGAATCGGCGACCGACGCCTCCGTGTCGACGGACGGTGGCGGCGCGCCAATCGTAGGCATCGCCGCGCCAAGCGGCGACACCGCTGCGCCGTCGGACGACACCGCGGCACCGGCGGCCGATGTCGACGCGCCGACGGCCGCGCCGAGTGACGCCGCGCCGCCCGCGCGCGAACAACGCGATCGCACCGCTCGAGACGCCGAGCAGGCGACGGATCCGGTCGATTGGGGTGAACGCGATCCCTTCATCCCGGGACAGCCCCCGCGCATCGCAGCCGCGATCGACGCCGAAATCGAAGCCGTCCTGCCGGCCGCGCGCCCCGCCGAGCCCCCCGAAGCGCTCGCGCAGACGGCGGCCGCGCGGCCACCGACCCCGCGGCCGGAGCCGCCCGGGCCCGCCGCGCCGGCTGCGCCAGACGAGGGGCTTCGTCGGCAACGCCCGCAGACCATCGGAGGTGAGGGGTGGATCATCGAACGATAGCGATCGCGTCGGTCGCGATCGCCCTGATGGCCGGTTGTGCGACCGCTCGCTGGTCGGTCGTCAAGCACTTCCGCGCTCCCGGCGAATCGCTCGAGTCGTTCCCCGAGGCCGTCTGGAAGGAGTACGACTGCGAGAACCAGAAGCGACCGTTCTTCATCGTCGAGAAGAACGAATTGATGCCGGAGAAGGTGATTCCGGGCGGCGACTTTGGACACCGATTCGTGTACGTCATGTGCCCCGCCCTTCCCACCGAAGTCGTGCAGGGCGAGCTCTCGACGCGGATCCGCTTCAAGGGCAGACCGATCGTGGAGCAGACGGATCCGCTCTACGAGATCAAGCCGGGGCGCTGGGTGGTGGACGCCATCGTGCACCTCCCGGAGCAAGCCGAGTCCGGCATCTACGCGTACGAGCTCGCATTCGACGGCGGTCCGCTGAGCTTCGAGAAGAGCCTGACCTTCGTGGTCGTGGCGCGCTGAACCGGCGCGCGCGGACGCGAGGCTCCGGGGGCCATCGGCCGGCCGCGGCGTCGGCGCGACGCGCCGACCGATGCGTCCGCTGCCGAGCTCCGGACCCGCGCGTTGGCCGCGAGTCGCCCGACCGCCCAGTCGCTACGATGGCCGAGCCATGAGCGACCGCACCGCCAATCCCAGCGCGACCCGCAACCAGCGCCGCCTGCTGATCGCGCTCGCCCTCGCCGCCAGCTACATGGTGGCGGAGTTCGTCGGCGGCCTGCTCACGGGCTCGCTCGCGCTGCTCGCGGACGCGGGTCACATGCTCTCGGACGTATTCGCGCTCGCGATGAGCGCCGTCGCGATCCAGATCGCGCGACTCCCCGCGACCCCCCAGCGCACCTACGGCTACCAGCGAACCGAGATCCTCGCCGCCCTCGGGCACGGCGTGCTCCTGGTGTGCATCTCGGTCTACATCTTCGTCGAGGCCTACGCGCGCGCGCGCGCGCCGGTCGAGATCCGCGGTCTGCCGATGCTCGCCATCGCGGTGGGCGGGCTCGCGATCAACATCGCGAGCCTGCTGATCCTGCGCGCCGGCAAGGGCGAGAACCTCAACGTCCGCGGCGCCTGGCTGCACGTGATGAGCGACGCGCTCGGCAGCGCGGGCGCGATCGTCGCGGCGCTGCTGATCTGGGCGTTCGGGTGGATGTGGGCGGACTCGGCGGCCTCCGTCGTCATCGGCCTGATGGTCATCTACTCCTCCGGCAGCCTGCTGCGCGAGGCGCTGGCCGTGCTGATGGAGGGCGCCCCGGCCCACATCGACGTCGAGGAGGTTCGCCGCGCGATGGGCGAACACCGCGCGGTGATCGGCGTCCACGACCTCCACATCTGGACGGTGGGAAGCGGGATGATCTCGCTCTCCGGCCACGTCGTCACGAAAGGGGCTTGCGAGAACGGACCGCTGCTGCGGGAGCTCGGCGACCTGCTCCTCGCGCGCTTCGGCATCGCCCACACCACGATCCAGATCGAGCCCGAGCACTTCGAGGAATCCAGCGCGGAGTACTGCGACTGAGGCGCGCCGCGCCGCGCGTGGAGCGGCCGCTGGCGCCGCGGCCGCGAATCCCGGAACATCCCGGCCACGGGAGGAGCCGCATGTCGCGCAGGCGCGTGCTCAGGAAGACCAAGGTGATCGCCACGATCGGACCCGCGAGCGATTCGCTCGAGACCCTCAAGGCGATGATCCGAGCCGGCATGAACGTCGCGCGGCTCAACTTCTCGCACGGAACCCACGAGGAGCACCGCAAGCGGCTCGAGACCGTGCGTCAGGCCGCCGCGGAGCTGTCCGCGAACGTCGGGATCATGCTCGACACCAAGGGCGTCGAGATTCGCATCGGACGCCTCGAGGGCGGCACGGCCATGCTCGCCGCCAACGACCCCTTCATCCTGTATCGAGACGACCGGCTCGGCGACTCGCGGGGGGTCTCGGTCTCGTATCCGGACCTCGCGGACGAGGTCTCGCCGGGCGCGGCCATCCTGCTCGACGACGGCGTCATCGAGCTGCGCGTCGAATCGATCGAGGGCGGCGACGTCCACTGCCGGGTCTCTCGCGGGGGGTGGTTGGAGGACCGCAAGGGCGTCAACGTGCCGGGCCAGACGCTGTCGCGGGAGTCGGCGATCAGCCCGGCCGACCGCGAAGACCTGCTGTTCGCGATCGAGCACGAGGTCGAATACATCGCGGCTTCGTTCGTGCGCAACGGCGCGGACGTCGTGGAGATCAACAATTTCCTGCACGAACGCGGCGCCAACATCCCGGTGATCGCGAAGATCGAGAACCGCGAGGGCGTGAAGAACCTCGAGGAGATCGCCGCCGTCGCCAACGGAACCATGGTCGCGCGCGGGGACCTCGGCGTGGAGCTTCCGCTTCCGGAGGTTCCGCTGATCCAGAAGAAGATCATCCGCACGACCGTGATGAACGGGAAGCCCGTCATCACCGCCACCCAGATGCTCGACTCGATGACCCACACGCCGATGCCCACGCGCGCCGAGGTGAGCGACGTCGCGAACGCGATCCTGGACGGCACCTCGGCGGTGATGCTCTCGGGCGAGACCGCCAAGGGCAGCTACCCGGTCGAGGCGGTTCGCACGATGGCGGCGCTCGCGCTCGCCGCCGAGTCCCAGCTGAGCGAATACGGGCACCTCCAACACATCCAGCCCGAGCCGGCCCACGCCGTGACGGAGGCCGTCAGCCAGGCGGCCATCGCGCTCGCGGATCACGTGGACGCCGCCGCGGTCATCACGCTCACCGAATCGGGCTTCACGGCGCGCGCGATGTCGAAGTATCGACCGACCTGCCCGATCCTCGCGGTGACGGTCTGGCCCGACGTGATGCGCAAGCTCTCGATGAACTGGGGGATCACCGCGGTGCTGTTCGAGGGCGAGCGCTCCGACGACGCGATGGTGCAGTACGCGATCCGCCACGGCCGCGAGATCGGCTGCCTCAACCCCGGAGACCACGTCGTCGTCACCGCGGGAATCAGTCAGACCTCGGGCAGCACGAGCACCATCCAGGTGCTGACCGTCGAAGACTGATCCGAACCGTAACCCTCTACGAGGAGTTGGCATGGCCGAGATTCGGCTGACGTCACTGGTTCCCGCGGGCGGCTGAGCGCGCAAGCTCGGAGCCGAGGACCTGGTCCAGGTCCTGAGACGGGTCGCCCCCTTCGACCACGCCTGGATCGATCCGGGCGGCGGATCGATGGAGGACGCCGCACTGCTGCGCCCGCAGTCCGGCCCGCCGCTCGCCTTCACGGTCGACTTCATCACGCCGATCGTCGACGACCCGGAGACCTTCGGCGCGATCGCCGCCGCCAACGCGCTCTCGGACGTCTACGCGATGGGAGGCGACCCCGAGGTGGCGCTCGCGATCTGCGGCTTTCCGAGAGACGTCCTGCCGCTCGAGGTGCTCGAGCGGATCTTCCGCGGCGGGCGCGACAAGGCCGCGGAAGCCGGCTGCGCGATCGCGGGAGGACACACGGTGCTCGACCCCGAGCTCAAGTACGGGCTCTGCGTGATCGGCAGCGTGCCGGGCCCCGTCCTGACGCAGACCCGCGCCGAGGCGGGCGACCGCCTCGTGCTCACCAAGCCGCTCGGCTTCGGGATCGCCGCCCAGGCCATCAAGCAGGCGAAGCTGTCGGCCGCTGCGCTCGAGACCGCGCTCGCCGCGATGGCGACGCTCAACCGGGGGGCCAAGGACGCCGCGCTCGCCGCGGGCGCGCGAGCGGCCACCGACGTCACGGGCTTCGGCCTGCTCGGGCATCTCCATCACCTCGCCGCGTCCTCGGGCCTCGCGGCGCGGATCCGGCTGCGGGACGTGCCGATCCTCGACTTCGTGCGAGACCTCGCGCGGGCGGGCCTCGCGCCCGCGGGCTCGAAGCGAAACCTCGAATACGCGGCACCCCATACGCGATTTGGAGACGGCGTGGCGGAGGTCGACCGGCTGATCCTCGCCGACGCGCAGACCTCGGGCGGCCTGCTGATCGCGGTGCCGCCGGAGCGCGAAGCCCGCTTGATCGCGGAGCTGGAGCGCAACGAAGCGCCCGCCCGCGCGGCGATCGGCGAGCTCTTCGCGGGGACCCCGGGTTCGATCGAGGTCGGCGCCGGCTGAGCGCGAGGCGGTCGCGCGCCGCGCGCCCATCGCGGCGAAGGCCATTCGCTCGCATCGCGCGCAGTTCAGCCGCAGATCGCGCGCGACTCGGGCGCAACTCCGGCTTCCGCCCTTCAAGGCGCTCGCCAGTCTGCCGATTCAGGAGATGGAATCGGGGAGGCTCGAGATGCGCCGCTCGGCGATTTGCCTGCTGGCTCTGTTGCTGTACACCGGCGACGCCTCGTCGGAGATCTTCCGCTGGATCGACGAGTCGGGAAGGCTCCACTTCGCGCAGAGCATCCAGCAGGTGCCGCCCCAATACCGCCAGCAGGCGCTCAGCCAGAGCGCGGGCGCGACCGAGAGCGACGGAAGCTTCCAGACCTACACCACGGAAGGCGAGCGCGCGGCAGCGAGAGCGGCTGGAACGTACCGGGTGCCATTCGTCGCCGAGGGCAGCCTGATGCGCGTCAACGCGATCGTCAACGGCCACGTCGAGGTTCCGTTCTTCATCGACACCGGAGCGAGTGGGGTCTCGCTGCCCGCCTCGGTGGCGAGCCGGCTCGGCATCTCGGTCGGCCCCGACACGCAGCGCGTCACGATGCAGACCGCCAACGGACCCATCGATCTCCCACTCGTCCGACTCGATTCCGTGGAGCTCGCCGGAGCGCGCGTCGAGGGCCTGATGGCGACGCTGAATCCGACCATGAACGTCGGCCTGCTCGGGGGCGCCTTCTTCAACCAGTTCAGCTACGGCGTCGACCCGGTCGCGAACGTCATCACGCTGGAGCGAAATCACGCGGCCATCGGCCCGAGCGCGAGCGAGGACTACTGGCGCGCGCGCTTCCGCAAGGTGAGGGGCTCCATCGATCAGCTCGACGCGTTCCTCCGCGAGCGCGAGGGCCTGGAGGAGTCGCGTCGCGAGGAGCTGGAGCGCAAGCGCGTCGAGCTCGAGGCGCGACTCGACGCGCTCGAACGCGAGGCCAATCGCGACCGCGTCCCCCGATCGTGGCGCCAATAGCCGCGCCATCCGCATCCGGGCGCGCGCGGCGGCGCGAGGCGCTGCCGGCGCCGCCCCGGGACCGGGAGCGCGAACCGCGGCTCGGTATACTGCCCGGACTTCGACCCGATCACGGGGGCCTCCGCGACGCGCGCAGGGTGCGCTGAAGCTCCGGCCCCGCTGCGAGCGCGCGTCGAGACGCGCGGACAGGCCGGGAATCCGGTGCCCGATTCGAGCGAACCCCGCCGCAAGCGACTCGGCCGACTCCGCGAGCTCGACCTCAGCCGCGGCCTCGCGCTCGGGATGGTCGCGACCCTCGCCTGTCTGCTCGCGATCGCTCGGATCCTCTGGGACGAACCGCGGTCCGTCCGAAGCGCCCAGAGCGCGATCGCGCTGTCGATGCTCGCGGGCGCGCTGCTCGTCGCGATCTGGATCGCGGTGGCCCGGGCGATCCGCCGCAGCCGTGCGCTACACGCCAGCGAGCTCGGCGAGCGCCGCGCACTCGAACACAAGCTCGCGAACGCGCAGCGGCTCGAGAGCCTCAACGTACTCGCGGGCGGGATCGCGCACGACTTCAACAACCTGCTGACCGGCATCCTCAGCAACGCCGGCACCGCCCGGCGAAAGCTCGCCGCGAACGACCCCGCCCAGCAACACCTGAGCGAGATCGTGCGGGGCTCCAAGATCGCCGCCCATCTCACCGGTCAGCTGCTCGCCTACGCGGGCCGCGGGCAGTTCCAGGTGCTCGCGCGGGATCTCAGCGCCGAGGTGCGCGAGATCCAGGACCTGCTCGAGAGCGCGGTGCGCACGAAGGCGAAGTTGCGCTTCGAGCTCGCAGAAGGCCTTCCCGGAATCCTCGCGGATCCGATCCAGATCCAGCAGGTGCTGATGAACCTCGTCGTCAACGCCGCCGAATCGGCCGACGGCGAGGTCGACGTCCGGGTCGAGACGAAGCAGATCGAGATCGCGGAGGACGACCTCCGCGAGTTCGTGCCCGGGAGCCCGCTCGAGCCGGGCCGCGCGGTCGCGCTGGACGTCCGCGACAACGGCGACGGAATGGACGCGGAGACGCTCGAGCGCATCTTCGACCCGTTCTTCACCACCAAGTCCGCGGGTCGCGGCCTCGGCCTGGCGGCGAGCCTCGGCATCGTGCACCGCCACGAGGGCGGGATCCGGATTCGCTCGCGCCCGGGTGAGGGCACCAGCGCCTGCATCGTCTTTCCGGCCTCGGATCAGATCGTCCGGCCCCCCGTGGAGCGCCCCGTCTCCGACCTCTCGGGCCACGGCGTCATCCTGGTCGTCGACGACGACGACTACATCCTGCAGGCCGTCTACGTGGCGCTCGAGAGCTACGGATACTCGGCGCTGCTCGCGAACAGCGGCGCCGCGGCGATCCGAATCTTCGAAGAGCAGAGCGATCAGATCGATCTCGTGCTGCTCGACATGTTGATGCCCGGCATGAGCGGCCAGGAGACCTTCGCCGCGCTGCGCCGGATCCGGCCCGACGTGAAGGTGCTGCTCTCGACCGGCTTCGCGCCCGACGAAGCCGCCCAGCGCTTCACCGACGAGGGACTCGCCGGCTTTCTGCGCAAGCCCTACGACCCGAACCAGCTCGCGGGCGAGGTCCAGCAGATCCTCGAGCGCGGCAGCGGGCAGCCGGAGGAGAAGATCGACGAGGCGCTCCGCGGCCTGCGCGCCTCCTATCGCGAAAAGCTGCCGGAGCAATTCGCCGAGCTCACCAGCAGGCTGCGCGACTCGCGGCAGGCCGATGGCGCGGAGGCCTTCGACCAGGCGCGCGAGATCGCCCACCGGCTCGCGGGAACCGCGGGATCCTACGGCTTGGCGGACATCGCGGCGGCACTCGGGAGGATCGACGACGCGCTGCGCGAGGTCGGCGCGGACGACGCCGGGCGCGCGCGCTGGGCAGACATCGACGCCGCCGTCGCCGAGATCCGCGCGCGCATCCCGACGCGCGACCAACCGTGAGAATCTACTTGAAGGGTTGCTCGCTGGAGATCGCCGGAGAAGCGGTTCGCAGCAGCCATCCGCGCACCCGCGAGCGCACCATGGTCGGCTTGATGGGCTTGGTGAGGTAGTCGGTCGCGCCCGCGACGAAGGCCTCCACCAGATCCGCTTCCGTGAGCATCATGCCCGTGAGAATCAGGATCGGGATGTCGCGGAGCCCGGGATCGATCTCGTCGCGCAGCGTCTTGCACACGCGCATGCCGTCCACGTCCGGCAGCTTCATGTCGAGCAGCATCAGCGACGGGCGCTTCTCGCGGACCAGCTTCAGGGCCGTCTCGCCATCCTCGGCGGTGAGGACCCGGATCCCGTCGGCGCGCAGCGTGGTCTCGAGCAGCAGCACCATGTCGGGGTCGTCGTCGACGATCAGCACGGTGGCGGGGCCGCGTCCCGACACGGGGAGCAGCGCCGACGCCTCGGAGCCCGGCGCGCCCCGCTGCACGCGCCGCTCGCCGCTGAGCTCGACCACCATGCCCTCGTAGGCGGGCTCGATCTCGGGCGCGTAGGAGGCCGTCGCCGCGCGCTCGCGCGCCGCGCTCCAGAGCGCGTCGACCGCATCGTCGTGCCGGTCGGGATCGTGGTGGGTGAAGATCAGCCGCTTGGTGCGCGCGCGGATCGCGTAATCCACCGCTCGCTCGAGCGGGGTGTGCCCCCAACCCGCCTTGACCGGAAAGTCGGCCAGCGTGTACTGCGCGTCGTGAATGATCAGGTCGGCGCCCTCGAGAAACTTCACGTGGCGCCGATCTTCGTGGTGAATCGGCTCGGCGCCCGCGGGCGCGTCGAGCGGATGCAGCGAGTGCGGCTCGTGATCGCAGGCGTAGATCGCGGTCACGCCGTCGACCTCGAAGCGGAAGCCCAGCGTGAGCGCGGGGTGGTTGAGGTACTGCGTGGTCACGCGAACCGAGCCGACCTCGAAGACGCCCTCGGTCAGGTCCGCGTAGCTGAGCTCGGCCATCAGGGAATCCAGGTTGATCGGCGAGTACTCGTAGGCCATCTGTCCCGCGAGAGCGGCCTGCAGTCGGCGATCGCCCCCGCCCGGGGCGTACACCGTCCACTTCGAGCGCTCGATGAACAGCGGATCGAAGAACGGGAAGCCCTGGATGTGGTCCCAGTGGGTGTGGCCGATCAGCAGGTTGCCGACGACGGGCTCGCCGCGCTCCGCGAGCTGCTTGCCGAGCCCGTAGGCGCCCGTCCCGCAGTCGAGCACGATGAGCGTCCCGTCCGCGGCGCGCAGCTCGACGCACGAGGTGTTGCCCCCATAGCGAATCGTCGCGGGGCCCGGCGCCGCGATCGACCCCCGCGTGCCCCAGAACTGGATCTTCATCCCCGCCGAGTGTATCGGGCCGCCTGCGATCCCGCCGATGCAAATTTCCGGCGCAGCGCGGCGCCGCGCGCGCGGCGCGGCCGAACCGCTACCCTCGCCGAGGCCATTCCCTTCACCGAGGAGCACGAGCGTGAAATACCTTCACACGATGGTTCGCGTCACCGACCTCGACGCATCCCTCGACTTCTACTGCGCCAAACTCGGTTTGAAAGAGCTCCGCCGGGTCGACGTCGAAGCGGGGCGCTTCACGCTCGTCTTCCTCGCCGCTCCCGGGGACGAGTCCGCCCAGGTCGAACTCACCTACAACTGGGATCCCGAGACCTATGAAGGCGGCCGCAACTTCGGCCACATCGCCTACGCGGTCGACGACATCTACGCGACCTGCCAGCGCCTGATGGACGCGGGCGTCACCATCAACCGCCCCCCGCGCGACGGCTACATGGCCTTCGTGCGCTCGCCCGACGACATTTCGATCGAGCTGCTCCAGACCGGCGATCGGCTGCCCGAACGGGAGCCCTGGCGATCGATGCCGAACGTCGGGGAGTGGTAGCCTCGACGCGATGGGCCGACCGGCGCGCGCGCGAGTGGGTCGCCCGCGCGCCCGGAAACGCCGACTTCGGAGGCGATGGCGATGCACGAAGACGGCAGCCGCCGCGCGATCGCGGCCGCGTTCTTCGCGAACCTCGGTATCGCGATCGCGAAGTTCGCCGCGTTCCTGATCACCGGCGCGGCGTCGATGCTCGCCGAAGCGGTCCACTCGCTCGCGGATACCGGCAACCAGGGCCTGCTGATCCTCGGGGCCGCGCGCGCCAGGCGGGAGGCGACCCCGGAGCACCCGTTCGGCTTCGGGCGCGAGCGCTACTTCTGGGCGTTCGTGGTCGCGATGGTGCTCTTCTCGCTGGGCTCGATGTTCGCGATCTACGAGGGCGTCGAGAAGCTCCGCCACCCGCACCAGCTCGTGGCGCCGTCGGTCGCGATCGGCGTCCTGATCCTGGGGATCGCGCTCGAGAGCTGGTCGTTCCGAACCGCGATCGTCGCCGCAAACGCGATCCGCGGGCGCAAGAGCTGGTGGTCCTTCATCCGGCGCTCGAAGAGCCCCGAGCTGCCGGTCGTGCTGCTCGAAGACCTCGGCGCGCTGCTCGGTCTGGTGATCGCGCTCGTGGGCGTCTTGCTGGCGGCGCTGCTCGACGATCCCCGCTTCGACGCGGCCGGCAGCATCGCGATCGGCGTGCTGCTCGGCGCGATCGCGATCGTGCTCGCGGTCGAGATGAAGAGTTTGCTGATCGGCGAATCCGCCACGAGGGATGTCCGCGAGGAGATCCGCGGCTTCATCGAGACGGCGCCCGCGGTGCGCGCGTTGATCCACATGCGCACGCTGCACCTCGGCCCCGACGAGCTCCTCGTCGCCGCCAAGGTGGAATTCGACCGCGGGCTCGGCACGGCCGGCCTCGCATCGGCGATCGACGCACTCGAGACGGAATTGCGGCGGCGCACGCCGCTCGAGCTCGTGATCTACATCGAGCCCGACATCCACCGGAGCGCCGACGCCTGACGCGCGCGGCTCGCCTTCAGTCCTTCGGCAACTGCAGCTGCCTCACCTTGACGCCCGCCTCGCGAAGCAGGTCGAGCGCGACCTCGCCGAGCGGATAGTCGGCGTTGTAGACGACCTCGACGATTCCCGCGTTGATGATCATCTTGGTGCACATCAGACACGGAGAGAAGGTCGTGTAGATCGTCGCGCCGCGGATCGCCGAGCCGTGGTAGGCGACCTGGGTGATCGCGTTCTCCTCGCCGTGCGAGCACAGGCACTCGTCGAGGCGCTTGCCGCCCTCCGCGAAGCCGTTGCAGCGCGGACATCCCCCCTCGTTGCAGTTGCGCGTGCCGCGCGGCGTTCCGTTGTAACCCGTGGAGACGATCCGCCGGTCGAGGGTGATGACCGCGGCCACCTTCCGCTTCACGCAGTTGCTCCGAGAGGCGACGACCCGCGCGATCGACATGAAGTACGCGTCCCAGCTCGGCCGCTCAAAAAAAAAGCTGCGCTCGAGCACGGCCTGGACGCCGCGCTGCAGATCCTCGAGGCTGCCGTCGTTCTCGATGCGCTCGTCGGCGAGCTCGCGGACCGCGAGCAATTGTTGGGCGGCCGGATCGCCGCTGCCGAGCTCGCGCCCCTCGAGCCGGCGCAGCTCCTCGAGCGAGGTCGGGTCGCCGACGCGCCCGCGCGCGACGATGCGCCGGAGTCGGACCGCTTCGTCCGCGTCGATCCAGAGCAGCCGGAAGTGCTCGGTGCGCGCGCGCAGCGCCTCGACCTCGGCGGGGTGCCGGATCGAATCGACCACGTAGTTGCGGTCGCCCACGAGGGATTCCGCGAGCCGATTGGCGAGCCCGCCGAGCCCCTCGCTGGCGCGAATCTCGTTGCCGACCTCGATCATGCGCTCGCGGGTCGGCTCGAGTCCGCGGCGCCGCAGCTCCTCGCGGATCACGTCGGAGAGCGAGTGCGGGTAGAAGCTCCGCGCTTCGAGGTACTTGACGGCCTCGCCCTTCCCCGCCCCGTAGAGGCCCGAGATCCCGAGGATCATGTCACCCCCTGCCCAGCGGCTGGTCCGCTCCGATAGATATCACCGATCGCAACCCGACGCCCAACCGAAGTGCGGGGCTCCAGCGAATCTGGCAGGCTGCGGCCGGTGCGGGTCTTCGTCACGGGCGCGCGGGGCTTCGTGGGTGGACACCTCGTCCCGCGGCTGATCGCAGCGGGATGCGAGGTCGAGGCCGCCGATCGCGAGCTCGACGTCTGCGATCGCGCGGCCGTCGAGGCCAGGCTCGCCGCGCTGCGGCCCGAGGCGGTCGTCCACCTCGCGGCACAGAGCTCGGTCTCCGCATCGGCCGAGGATCCCGAAGGCACGCGGCGCGTCAACGTCGGCGGAGCGCTCTCGGTGTTGGAGGGCGCGCTGCGCTGCGGCAGCCAGCCGCGCATCCTGCTCGTGGGCTCCGCGGATCAGTACGGCAGCGCCGAGCTCGGCGCGCCGCCGTTCACCGAGGACTCGCCGCTCGCCCCGGCTTCCGCGTACGCGCGCAGCAAGGCGGAAGCCGAGCGACTCGGGAGCGAGTACGCGCGGCGGAGCCTCGAGGTGGTTCGAGTCCGCGCCTTCAGCCACAGCGGGCCGGGCCAATCCGACGCGTTCGCACTCTCGAGCTTCGCGCGGCAGATCGCCGAGATCGAGGCGTGCCGACGCGAGCCCGTGCTGCGGGTGGGCAACCTCGACTCGGTGCGCGACTACCTGGACGTCGACGACGTCGTCGAAGCCTACCTTCGCCTGCTCGACCGCCGGGTCGCAGCCGAGATCTACAACGTCGCGAGCGGAGTCGGCAGCCGACTCGGCGATCTGCTGGACCTGCTGCTCGATCTCGCCGACCCGCGGCCCGCGATCGAGTTCGAAGCGCAGCGCTTCCGACCCGCGGATTGCTCGGTCGGCGATGCGAGCCGCCTGCGCGCCGCGACGGGCTGGAAGCCCGCGGTGCCGATCCGCCGCATGCTCGAGCGCCTGCTCGACGATTGGCGCGGGAAGGTCAGCGCGTCGTGAGCAGCGCCGACCACACCTCGCCGTCCGCGTCCGCGCGGCTCCGCGCGGCCTCCGCGCGGAGGCCCGCCGCGTGCAGCGCCGCGCCGAACGACGCGCACTCGGCCTCGAGCAGCCCCGAGAAGAGCGCGTGTCCGCCCGCTCGGACGCGCGCCGCGATGGCCGCGAGCAGCGGCAGCGCCTCGGTCGAGAGCAGGTTCGCGACCACCAGATCGAACGCGACCGCCCGGATCGCCTCGAGCCCTCCCACGAACAGCCGCAGCCGCTCGCCGAGCCCGTTCGCGCGCGCGTTCGCGCGCGCGGCCGCGGTTGCGAGCGGATCCGTGTCGAACGCGAACACGTCCACCGCGGCGAGCTTCGCGGCGGCCAGCGAGAGGATCCCGGTCCCGGTCCCGACGTCGAGGACGCGCGCGCCGCGCTTCAGTGCGGGCGCGAGCGCGTCGATCCACTCCAGCGCGAGGCGCGTGGAGGCATGCGCCCCGGTCCCGAACGCCTGCCCGGGATCGACGACGAGCTCGGCGCGGCCGGGAAGCGGTGCGGCCGACACGAAGGACGGTCGGATGAGCAAGCGCGGGGAGATCGGCGTCGCCGTCAGGCCGGCCTTCCACGCCTCGGACCACGGCGTATCGGGAACCGGCGTCGCGGGCGCGACGGCGGCCTCGGGCGCGGCCCGCGCGACGGCGCCCCGCACCGCCTCGGCCAGCGCGCTCGGCGCGTAGAGGATCAGGGTGACCGCGCCGTCGCAATCGCGCTCCTCGAGCCCCGTCGCACCCGCGGCATGCGCCTCCGCGGCCAGCCGCCCCGCGAGCTCGGCGTCGGCGGCCCGCACCTCGATGGCGCGAAAGCTGCTCTGCGTGTCTCTGCTCGCCATCTGCGCCGACCTCGTGGGGTGTTACTACGCCCACCTCGCGATGGGCCAGCGCCGCCTGATGCGCGCGCGACGGCCGATCGAAGCGGTCCTCGCGGACCCCGCGACGCCCGCCGCGATTCGCGAGCGCGTGCTCCTCGTGCTCGAGGTGCGCGAGTTCGCGCTCGAGCTCGGCCTGGACGTCGGCGAACGATACACGACCTACGCGGCGTGGCCCGGCGACCGCGTCGTGACGACCGTCGTGGCGACCCGGCCTGGGACGGTCACGCCCGCTGGCTTCTACTTCCCGCTGCTCGGCCGGCTTCCCTACAAGGGCTTCTTCGATCGCGAGCGCGCGCAAGCGGAGGCCGCGGCGCTGCGCGCCAAGGGCCTGAACGTCTGCGAGACCGGCGTGAGCGCGTACTCGACGCTCGGCTGGATGGACGACCCGATCACCGAGCCGATGCTGCGCGAGGAGCCCGGGCGGCTCGTCGAGGTGATCCTCCACGAGCTCGTGCACGCCACCGTCTACCTCGACGACCACGCGGACTTCAACGAGGGCATCGCGAGCTTCATCGGAGAGGAGGGAAGCGCGCGCTTCTACGAAGCGCGCGGCCAGCCCGAGCTCGCCCACCGGCGGCGGCTCGAAGTCGAGGACGCGAGGCGACTGAGCGCGGCGCTGCTGCGCCTGCGGGACGAGGTCTCGGCGCTCTACGCGGCGCAGGACGCCGGCGCGGGCCGCGAAGCGATCCGCCGCGATCTCGAAGCGCGCGCGCGAACGCGCATCCGCGCGCTGCCGCTGGTGACCCGCCATCCCGACGAACTTGCCGGCGCGTTGCGCATGAACGACGCCTGCCTGGCACTCGTCGGCACCTACGCGGACGATCTCGAGCACTACGCCGCGCTGCTCGCGCGCCTCGACGGCGACCTGCGCGCGCTGGTCGCGCGCCTCGAGCGCGTGCGCGGCGCGGAGGATCCCCTCGCGGCGCTGCTCGCCGACTGACGCGCGGCGCGCCCGCGACCGCGCGCGGGTTTTTCGCGCGCACCCGGGCAGTGGTGGGCAATCCCCTCAGGGATGGCGCGGGTTGCGCCGATGAGCCATCCGTGCCCGACGAACGCGCGCCGCAATCCGAAGCCCTGCCCCGACTCGACGCCCCTCGCGCCGCGGAGCTGATCGCGGCGATCTGCCAGAACGTCGAGCGCGCGCTGCGCGGCAAGCCCGAGGTCATCCGCCGGGCCTTGGAGACGCTGCTCGCGGGCGGCCACCTGCTGCTCGAGGACGTGCCCGGCGTGGGCAAGACGACGCTCGCCCAGGCGCTCGCCCGCAGCATCGACGGCAGCTTCAGCCGCATCCAGTTCACGAGCGATCTGCTGCCGAGCGATCTCGTCGGCGTCTCGGTGCCGGAGACGCGAGACGGCCTGCCCACGGGTGGCTTCGCGTTTGCACCCGGGCCGATCTTCGCCAACGTGGTGCTCGCCGACGAGGTCAACCGCGCGAGCCCGAAGACGCAGAGCGCGCTGCTCGAGGCGATGGCCGAGTCGCGCGTCAGCGTCGACGGCGTCACCCACGCACTGCCCCAACCCCACCTCGTCGTCGCGACGCAGAATCCGTTCGAGCACCACGGCGCCCATCCACTCCCCGAATCCCAGCTCGACCGCTTCCTGGTCCGCACGGGGATCGGCTATCCGAGCCCCAGCGACGAAGCGGCGGTGCTGCGCGAAGATCCCGCCGCGACGGAGCTGCCGCGGCTGCAGCCCGCGGTGACCATCCGAGAGCTGCGAGCGCTCCAGTGCACCGCGGAGGCCGTCAAGTTCGACGAGGCGCTGGTCGGCTACCTGCTCGCGATCGTCGCCGAGACCCGCGCGCACGAGGCGCTCGAGATCGGCGTCTCTCCGCGCGGCGCCGTCGCGCTGCGGCGCGCCGCGCAGGCGCGCGCGCTCGTGGACGGACGCGACTTCTGCATCCCCGAAGACGTGCGGGACCTCGCGGTCGACGTCTTCGCCCACCGCATCAGCGTGGACCCGCGCTCGCATCACACCCGCCCGGGCGAGGAAACCTCGTGGATCGTCCGCGAAATTCTCGAAGCCGTGCCCGTCCCGCTCTGAGCGCGAGGCTCGCTCACTGGCTCCGGCCCCCGCGCGCGCTGCGTCCGACCCGCGCGGGCTGGCTGTTCTTCGCGATCACGCTCGGCGTGGGGTTCGCGGCGCTCAACACCGGCAACAACCTGATGTACCTCGTGCTGTCGCTGATGCTCGGCTTCCTGCTGCTGTCGGGCGTGCTCTCGGAGTCGTCGCTCCGCGGCATCCGCGTGCGACGCCGGCTGCCGCGCGAGCTCTACGCGGGCGCCGAGAACGCGATCGTGCTCGAGATCTCGAACCAGCTGCGCCGCGCCTCCGCGTTCGCGCTGGTCGTCGAGGATCGGCGCGCGACCCGCGAGCCGCAGACCTCCCCTCCGCCGCGCGCGTTCGCACTGCGCGTCGCCGCGGGCGAGACGCTGTACCGCTCCTACGGCTTCCGGCCCGCCCGAAGGGGGTACGTACAGTTCGAAGAATTTCGGGTGTTTACCAGATTCCCCTTCGGACTCTTCTCGAAGTCTGTGACGCTGCCCGCGCACCAGCGCGCGCTCGTCTACCCCGCGCTCGCGCCCGTCGGCCGCATGCGGGATTTCAGCGGCGTTCGGGATGCGGGCGAGCGCGTCGCGGCGCCGGCGGGCGGCGGCGCGGACGCGGTCGGGCTGCGCGACTACGCGCCCGGCGATCCGCTGCGGCGCATCCACTGGCGGGCATCGCTGCGGCGGCGCGCGCTGCTGGTGCGCGAGGTGGAGAGCGAATACGAGGCCGAGGTCGAGGTGCAGCTGCGCACGCGCGGCGTCGAGCCGGGCGAGCGCTTCGAGCGCAGCATCGGCCGGGTGGCCTCCGAGATCGCGGCGCTGCTCGACGCGGGCAGCCGAGTCGCGCTGCGCACCGACGACGAGCGGATCGACGCGGGGGCCGGAGCGCGCCAGCGCGCGCGCCTGCTCTCGTACCTCGCGCTCGTCGAGCCGAGTGCCCCCGGCGGAAGCGCGCCGGGCGATCCCGTGCCGGAGCCCGCGTGAGCCGCCGCGCGTTTCGCATCGGCGTCGAAGAGCCGCGCCCCGCGTCCGCGTGGACGCTGGTCGCGGTCGCGTCCGCGACGCTCTGGCTCACCCGACAGCTCGCGCCCTGGGCGATCGCGATTCAGCTCGCGGCGATCGCGCTCTCCTACTGGCGGCGCCGGGAGCCCTTCGCGTGGCAGAGCAACGCGATCGCGCTCAACCTGGGCATGCTGGGCGTCAGCGGAGCCACGATCCACGTGGCGCTGCAAGGCGGCCCGGCGACGCTTGGTCTCGCGCACTTCTCGGCGCTCGCGCAGGGGCTCCAGCTGCTCGACGCGCGGCCGCGGCGCACCGAGTTCCTGCTCGTCGCGCTCGCCCTGTTCCAGGTCGTGCTCGCCTCGAACCTCACGGACAGCGTCTTCTTCACGCCGCTGCTGCTGGCGTTCCTGTTCGCGGCGGCGTGGACGCTGATGGTCCACACGCTGCGCGCCGACGCCGCGGAGGCGGGCGAACGCCGCAGCGCGAACCTCGCGCTCACCCCGAGCTTGTTTCGCGTCACGCTTCTCGCGTCGAGCGCTTCCGCGGTGATCGCGCTCGCGCTCTTCGTGCTCCTCCCCCGCCTCCACTCGTCCGTCGTGCAGGCGCCCAGTCTGGGTCGGGTCTTCGCGACCTCGGGCTTCTCGGATCGCGTCTCGCTCGGAGACATCGGCCGGATCCGCAGCGATCCGACCGTGGTGCTTCGCGTCGAGACCCTCGAGGGCGAGGCGCCGGCAGCGCGCGACGCCTACTGGAGGGGCCTCGCCTTCGACCACTTCGACGGAGAGACCTGGTCGGTGACCCCTCCGACGCGCACGCGCGTGCCCGGCAGCGCCGAGATCGGGATCTGGCTGCGAAGCTCGGGGCGGCCCTCGAACCTCGTGCAGCGCATCCTCCGCGAGCCCGTTCAGGGCAGCGCGCTGTTCGGCGTCGACGTCGTGCAGGAGCTCCAGGGCTCCGTCCACCGCCTGGAGCGCGACGTCAACGGCGGCCTCTACGCGGCGGGCCAGACCGGCGATCGCGTGCGCTACCGCATCGCGAGCCGGAGGAGCGACTGGACCGACGCGGAGCTGCGCGCGGACGCGGCGGTTCCGCCGAAGCACAACCGCGGCGCGATTCCGCGTGCGCGCGGCGCCGTGAACCGCTACCTCCAGCTCCCGGAGCTCTCGGATGCCGTCACCGCGCTGGCTCGCGAGATCACCGACGGCGCCGAGACGGACGCCGACCGCGTGCGCGCGCTCGAGCAGTACCTGCTCGCGAACGGTCGCTACTCGGACGCGCCACCGACCGTCGAGCCGGGCGCCGGGCGCTCACCGCTCGAAGCCTTCCTCTTCGACGCCATGGAGGCGCACTGCGAGTACTACGCGAGCGCGCTGGTGGTGCTCGCGCGCAGCGTCGGCATCCCGGCGCGCCTCGTGAACGGATTCGCGGGCGGGCGCGAGAACGAGCTCGGCGGCTTCGTCGAGCTCGCGCGCTCGCACGCCCACGCGTGGGTCGAGGTCCACTACGAGCGCGCGGGCTGGGTGCGATACGACGCCACGCCGCCCGATCTGCGCCTGCGCGCGGAGGAGGCGATCGCCTTCGACGAGCGGATCCGCCAGCTCGCGAGCGCGATGGAGCACTGGTGGTTCCAGCGCGTCGTGGGCTTCGACCGGGCGGACCAGATGCTCGCGCTGCGGCGCGGCCTCCTGGCGTGGCGCGAGCTCGCGGGCGCGCGCGGCGCCTCCGCGGGTGCAGCGCGCGGCGAAAGCCCGAATCTCTTCGCGTTCGACGCGGGCTGGCGCGGGCCGGTGCTCGCGACGGGCGGTGTGGTCGCGCTCGCGCTGCTGCTCTGGCGGGTGCGCGCGGTGAGTTCGCGGAGCGCGCTCCCCCGGTACTACGCGCGCGCCCTGCGCGCGCTGGCCCGCCGCGGCCTGGTCCGCCAACCCGCGCAGGGCGCGCGCGACTTCGCGCGCGCGACGCGCGAAGCGCTCCCCGAGCGCGCCGCGAGCGCGTTCGCGAGCTTGACCGAGAGCTACCTCGGCGAGCGCTTCGGCAATCGCTCCGCCACCGATCCGGAATCCGATCTGCGCGCGCTGCGCCGGGCGCTGCGGCGTTCGGGCGGACGATCTCGGATCATCTGAGATTCGGGAGTCGAGCGGGCGCCAACCCGCCCACAGCCGATCGACTACTCATCGGCGGCCACGACGCAGTTCTTGCCCGATTCTTTCGCGCGGTAGAGCGCCGCATCCGCGGCGCTGAACAACCCGGTCTTGCTGCCGCGGTATTGCGCCAACCCGATCGAAACCGTCGCGCGGCGCGGGCGCATCGAATCGTCGATGATGAAGGACGATTCCGCGACGCTGGTTCGGACCTTCTCGGCCAGCACCCCGGCACCCTGGAGCGTCGTCCCGTTGGCGACGATCACGAATTCCTCACCGCCGAAGCGCGCGATCAGATCCGTATCGCGCACGTTCTCCTTCATGATTCTCGCGGTCTGCTTCAAGAATTCGTCACCGGCCGCGTGGCCGTATGTGTCATTCAGCATCTTGAAGTCGTCGATGTCGATCACGAGCAGACACAGGCCTCCTTCGCTCCGGCCCAGTCGATTCGTCTCGGCGTCGAGATACTCCTCGAAGAAGCGGCGGTTGGGAAGTTTCGTGAGGGCATCGGTGACCGAGAGCTCCGAAGCGGCCGTGTACCTCTGTTGGAAGCTCAGGTTCTGCACCTTGAGGGCGCGCTCGCTGCTCTCGAATTCCTCCCGCCTGTCCCGCAGTCGGCGAACCAGACGGTTGAAGGCGCTGATCAGGTTCTTCATCTCGCTCGGCGCAGACCGATCCGAGACGACGGTCGAAAAATCGTCCTGGGCAACCGCGACGATCCCGCGATGCAGCCGGGCGATCGGTCGCACGCCCATGACGACGATCCAGTATGCGAGTAGCGACAAGCCGAGCGCCGCGATCGCCGCGGCGATCAGCGCCGACGGGAGCATGACGAGCAGGGGCTGAAGGACTTCGTGAAGGGGCTGCTGCGCGATCAGCGTCCAGCCGAGCGCGCCCAGCGAGAGCCTGCAGGTCAAGCCGCCGTCCCGAAGGTTCATCCAGCTCGCGCCCGATCGGCAGCCGACGTCGCCCGGATTCTCGAGGGCAGGCGACGCCGCATCGCCCGCCGCGGCATGGCGTGCCGCCGAGACGAGGCGACCGTCGCCGTCGACGAGCACGACGTTTCCACTGGAGCCGAGCAGCGCAGCGCCGAGACGCTCGGCGACGGCCTCTTGCCGGATCAAGCCCAACACCGAGCCGATCGCTGATCCATCGGCCGCGATCATCGGGCTCGCTGCGATCACGACGCGCGGGCCGACTCCGGGCGGGAGGGCTCGAATCAGCGACCCGTCGAGGCGACCGAGCTGCGTCTGCAACTGCTTGGTCTCCATGATCTCGACCAGCTCCGCGCCCCGACTCACATCCTTGGGACGCAGCGCTTCGAGAGCGCTCGCGATCGCGGGCCCGGTTCCCGCGTTGGCGAGAATCGCACCCTGGAGATCGACCACGACGAAGCCATCGAAGCCCGCTCGCCGAGCAAACGCCCGCGCGAGCAGCTCGGGGAGCTCGCTGCCGGGCGACGGAGCGCCCGCGTCTCGCGAAACCGCGGCCAGCGTGGCGCCGATGAGCTCGGGATCGCGGGCAAGGCTCTCCACGTCCGTCCGAAGGATGGCGAGAAGCTCGCGAACCCGCGAGGCGCTGACGTCCAGCGTCGCGGAGAGGATCTCGTCGCCGCGCTGTTTGAGGGGCGCGTAGACCGCGAATACGCTCGCGCCGGAGATCGCGAGCGACGCGATCAACGAGGCGAACACCGCCAGGCACGCGAGCTTCGCGGTGAGTTTTCCGCTCGGAAATGCGCCTGCTTTCGAGCCCGGACCCTTCATCGACAACCTTCCGCAGGGTCTTATCGGGCCGCCGCGAGGGTCGGCTTTAGGCCCGGACCGCGCTCCCGGAAAGCTCCGCGCCGCGCGATCGATCGGGTTTCTGCGCGCTGCGACAGCGATTCACGAACTGGCAATTGGCCCGCCTCGGCGGGCGCGGCGGATCGCGATTCGCGAAGCGTCCGAGCAAGCGGCTCACCCCCGAGCGCGGCTCGATCGCCGAGTGGATACGCGATGGAGTGGCGTGCTACGGCGCGCCGTAGAGCTTGTGCGTCTGGGGGATCACGCGGAGCCTCGCGAATCGGCTCGAGATTCGCGCGGCGAGCGCCAGCAGGCGCTGCGCGCTCGGCGCCTCGCGCACCGGGCCAAACGGCGTGACGGGCTGCAGCACGAGCGTCGCTTCGGGCGCGCTGGCCTTCAGGCGCGCGACCGCCTCGTCGATCTCGTCGTCCTCGGACGCGGGCGTGATCACGAGCTTTGCGACGAGCTCCGGGGCGCGGCGCGCAATCGCCGCGAACTTCTCGTGCTCGGCGTGGAAGCCCTCCACCGCGCCGCCTCGCGCGTCCGCCGCGCGGCGCACGTCGCTGGCGAGCTTCCAGTCCATCGAGACCACGTCGATGTCCGCGATCACCGATTCGAGCGCGTCCGCCGCGAGGCCGTGCGTCTCGAGCAGGATGCGCGGCCCGCGCGCGCGCAGCGCGCGCGCCGCCTCGCCCACCGCCTCGGGCTGCAGCAGCGGCTCTCCGCCGGTGAGGCTCGCGAACTCGTGCGCCGCGACGTCGAGCGACTCGGCGGCCGCGAGCAGATCCCCGAGCCCGACGGGGTTCGCGCGCGCTTGGAATGCGCCGCTGCAGCGGCCGACCTCGATCCGACACTGCGGCGCGGCCTCCCAGGTCTGCGGGGAGTCGCACCAGCGGCAGCGCAGATCGCAGCCGCCGTAGCGGACGAACAGGGTCGTCGCACCGACGTGCGTCCCCTCGCCCTGGATCGAAGAGAAGACCTCGACGAGGTTCGCACCGCGCGCCCGGGCGCCGCCCGACACCTCAACCTTCGAGGATCGAGCGGCCCATCGCGATCTCGCCGATCAGGTCGTTCAATCGCTCCGGGTTGGTGGCCAGGTCGCGGACGCGGACGCGGGCGACGTAGTCCTCGGACGGCGAGGCCTCGATCCAGTCGTGCTTCGTGGCGACGTGCGACGCCATCGACAGCAGATCGAGATTGCGGCCCGACGCGCTCTCGTCTCCGCCGAGCACCACCACCTCCTCCCCCTCCGCAAACGCCAGCGAGAGCTGCGACCCGTAGCGCTCGCGCGCGATGCGCGCCGCGAGGTGCAGGTCGAACTCGGGAGGCGCGGGAACGACGACCATCCGATAGCCGCCGAAGTGGACCAGCCGGAAATCGCGCTGCGCGACGAAATCGACCTCGGGCGGCGGCGGCGGAATCGCCGCCTCGGCGGCCTCCTTCGCGAGATCGCTGGGCCGGCCGATGAGCAGCGGGTTGAGGTCCGCGCGACGCTCGCCGTACTTCGCCGCCGCGGCGCCGAGGCGCTCCCACCAGACGCGGCCCCAGCGCTCGTAGTCGTGCTGGCTGAAGCGCCCGGTCGAGAGCTCGACGATCTTGTCCGAGAACCGGCTGCGCCGATTGCGCTGGGTGAGCACCGCGGGGATCGAGCTCTCCGCCCCGGGTCTGACGATGACGTGCGGCTCGCCGATGGCCTCGCGCAGGCCCTCGAGGTCCTCGGGCGGCCAGTCGTGGTGGTCGAACCAGGCGATCCGATCCGCGTAGAGCGAGGCCGCTTGGAGGGTGTCCCTCGCCGGCGAGGCCGTGAAGCCGATCACATAGATCGGCGTCTCCTCGTGGAGGTCCGTCGCGACGCTGCGAAAGAAGGTCATCAGCTCGACCTGCGGATACACCCAGATGCCCTCCACCAGGCGCACGTCGCGCGCCAGCAGCAGGGCGGCGATCAGCGATCGGCGGTCCGCGTGGACGACGAACGCGGCGCGCCGCCGGGGTCGGCGCGGAATCGCCTCGACCCGCTCCTCCACCTCCGCTTCGCCGATCGCTTCGGTCGTCGCGGCCGGCTCGTCGGCAGTCGCGAGCGCGGGCTCGTCGGAATCGTCTTCGTAGGCGAGCTCGGCATCGAGGCTCGGCTCTTCGACGTCCGCGATCTTTGGGATCAGCAGATCGGCGAGGTCGTCGTCGGCGTCGTCCTCCGCCAGCTCGTCGCGCTCCGCGGCGACCCGGGCGCCACGCCTGCGCGCGCGCGATGCGCGCGCATCGCTCCCGGGGCCCCGCTCGGCGGCGCTCGCGGTGTCCGAAGCTTCGCCCTCGTCCCGATCCGACGCCTCGTTACTCGCCGCGGGCCTGCCGCGGCGACTGCGGCGCCGCCCGCGGCGGGAAGAGCGCCCCGCCGCCTCCGAGATCGAGCCGTCGTCCATGTCGAAGATCGAGACCTCGTCGTAGCGGTTCGCGGACGGCTCGGCGGCATCGCCCTCCTTCGGCTCGCGAGGCGCGCTCCCGCGCTGCCCGCGGCGACGCCGGCGACCGGCGGCGCGCGGCGTCTGCGCCGCCGCGTCCTCGTCCGCGGCGGCGCCCGCGCCGTCCGACTCCGCGGCTGCCGAATCCGGCTGGGCGAGCGGGCTGCCCGCAGCCGATCCGCACAGCTGGAGCTGCGGGCCGCGGGCGCGCGACTGCTGGATCTCGTAGCGGGTGTGATCGAGCGCGAGCATCGGGAGCAGCGCCGCCGCGGCGGGGCTGAATTCCTCCGCGGCGAGCAGCAGGCGGACGGCGTCGAGGCGGACCGGCGCATCCGCGCCGGCGAGCCAGGCCGCGAGATCCTGCCGCACCGCGGTGACACCATCGAGGATCGCGGCCAGCTCGGGGAGCGCGATCTTCGAGCGCAGGGCGCCCACCGCGACCGCCCCCTCCGCGCCGACGCCGATGCAGTCGATGACCTCGGGCTCCGAGCCCGCCAGCGGCCAGAGCGCGCTCGCGCGCAGGCCCTCGACCTCGATCAGCGAACCCACGAGCTGCGCGCGCAGGCCCTCCTCGCTTCCGCGCGCGCGCCGGTCGTTCAGGCGCTTGCGCAGGCTGCCCTCGAGGCGGTCCATCGCGACCGCGAGGTTGCCCGCGTCGAGCCGTTCCGTCGACTTCTCGGGCGCAGCGCTCTCCAGGAGCAGCGCGCATTCGGAGGCCGTCGGAGCCTCAATGCGCAGCGCGGCCACCCGACGCGCGAGCAGCACCAATTCGACGCTCGCGCCCACGCCGCGCACCGCCCCGCCGTGCTTCGCCGCCAATCCTTCGAGCGCCGCCAGCGCGCGCAGGAACAGCGCCCGCGCGGCCCCCTCCAGGCGATCCGCGACGCGGCGCGCGGGTACCCGAGCGGCCGCTTCCGCGCTCGGCACCTCCACCGCAGCTTCGCCTTCCTCGAGCGGCGAAGCCGCCAGCGCTTGGAAGTCGAATCCCCGCGGCGCGAGGATGCCGAGGCGACGGCGCGCCGCGATCGACCATTGCGGACAGATCGCGATCACCGTGCCTTCGAATTCGCCGGCGGAAGCCAGCTGCCGCGCGTGGGCGAGCCCGGCGAGCGCGGCGTCGCCGCCGTTGCGCGGCGCGAAAGCCACCACCAGTCGATTGCCGCGCTCGGATTCCCCCTCGGCGACGGCCGCGAAGTGCGGCGGGATCTCGTCGCTGCGGACCGGAGTCAGCGATTTCGCGGCGACGATCTTCTCGGCCGCGATGCGTTCGAAGCAGCGCGCCGCATCGATCGGCGCGCTTCTCGACTTTCCGGTGTTGGTCTTCCGTCCCCGCCCGAATCGGCGTCTCATCATATGCTCTCCAGTCGGCGCGCGTCGCGCGATGCGCTCGCGGCGCGCCGATCCGATGCTCGCGGAATCAGTCGGCCGCCTTCACGGGCGGCGCGAGCGTCAGCGCCCCGGCCTCGACCAGCGCCAGCGTGGCGTCCGTGATCACGCGCTGCAGCTCCAGGTATAGCCGGTCGTTGCCCACCGCCGCGCCGACCCGCTCCTTGTGCTTGGCGAACTCCAGCAGGACCCCGCCCAGCAGCTTGCGGTCCGATTGCACGTTCTTGACCACGAGGCTCCACTTCGCGAGCGGAACCTCGATCTTCAGCTCCCGCAGCTCGGAGCTGCCCTCCTCCAACGCGCCCTTCGCGATGTCGAGCCCGACCATTCCGGTCGCCTTGTTCCAGCGGGCGCGACACGTTCTACCGCGGGCGAGCAACATCTACGACCCCACCGATGGGGAAGCCTCGCCCACGGCCTCCCCGGGCGTCCGCTCGAGCTGCGCCAGCGTGGAGGCGAGCGCGCTCTCGAGCATCGCGCGCCCGAGTGCGAGAAACTCGGCCGGCTCGCCGCGAAAGGCCGCGGCGGCCGCCAGACACGCGCGCGCGTCGTCCAGCGCCTCGCGGCGCCAGAGCACGTACGCGGTCTCCTCGAAGCGATTCGCGGTCCGCTTCGCGAAATCCGCGTCGAAGACCCGCTCGACCGCCTCGTCGAGGACGCGGTCGAGCTGCTCCCGCCGGGCGGTCGCGCTGACCACGAGCACTCCGTCCGCGGCGTCGCTGAGCCGCTGGGCGATCTCGGAGAGGGGCTCGTCGTCCGGCGGCCACGGGCCGATCGATCGATCGCGCAGCATCGCGAGCGCGCGTCGCGCGTCGCCCTCCGCGTCGGCCGCGCCGGCCGCGAGCGCCGCGCGCGCGAGCTCACCCGGCGTCGAAGTGCCCTCCGGCGCGTCCGCGATGTGCGAGCGCCACTCCGCGAAGGCCCTCGGCGGCGGCCGGTCGGCGGGCTGCGCGTTCGCCGAGCGCGCGATCAGCGCGCGCACCGCATCGACGGGCGCCTCGACCGCGGGGTACGCCTCGCTGCGCTTGCAATTGCGGATGAACGACTTGATCTTGCTTCGACCCGCGCTGAACACCTCCAGATCCCGCACGCCGCGCTCGTCGTCGATCGCCGCAGCGAACAGCCGCGCCCCGCCAGAGGGGTCGCTCTCGACGAGGTAGGCCATCCGCGTGCCGCGCGGGTCGAGGGCCGAGACCAGCGAGACCGCGATCTCGTCCACCACCTTGGGCAGGGTCGCGACGATCGGCTGCTCGGCGCGCTCTGGAACCGACTCGCCGCGCGAGCGCATGCGGTGGTAGGCGCGGCGCAGCGCCTTGCGGGCCCCCTTGGAGAGGCCGGAGGCGTCCACCCGCGTGAGCAGCGCCGCGGCTTCGGGCCCCGCGTCCGCCCAGGCTTCGACGAGCTCGCTGCCCGCGAGCGGCTCGTGGACGAGCAGCCACTCGAGCACCCGCTGCGAGCCCTCGGCGTCGAGCAGCGTCAGCAGCGCGAAC
>JBFGGA010000022.1:0-26828 GCA_041579295.1 Myxococcota bacterium
CCTCGGCGACGCGCTCGGCCGCGCGGTCGGGCCCGCCCCGATCGAGATCGTCGACGGCTTGGTCGCGCAGGAGGTCGACGTGCTCACCGAGCTCGATCGCTCGTGGTCGAGCGTCCAGCGCTGGCTGCAGGAGCTGCTGCGTTCGGAGACCGACGACATGATCGCCGAGGAGCTGCTGGTCTTTCCGGGCATGGAGGAGCTCGTGGCGCTGCGCGCGATCCGCGAGGTCGAGGCGACCGGCGAGTACGACCTGTGTGTCGTCGACTGCGCGCCCACCGGCTCGACGCTTCGCATGCTGCGCTTTCCGGACGTGCTGCGGATCTTCATGGAGAACTTCTTCGACTGGAAGCGCAAGGCCGCCCGGACGATCCGCCCGGTCGCCGCGACCTTCGGCGCGGACGTCTACGTCCCGAGCGACGAGGTCTTCGCGACCTTCGAGCGCCTCTACCTCGAAGTGGAGGACGTGCGCTCGATCCTGCTCGACACCGACCGGACGAGCGCTCGCCTCGTGGTGAATCCCGCTCGGGTCGTGATCGACGAGACCCGCCGTTCGTTCGCCTACCTGAGCCTCTACGGTGTCGCGACGGACGCGGTGCTGGTCAATCGCGTGCTGCCGCCCGAAGCCGCCGCGGGCTACTTCGCGCGCTGGGCGGAGCGCGAGATCGCCGAGCTCGAGGAGATCGCCGATTCGTTTCCCGTGCCACAATTCCGCGTCCCGCTACATTCGGTGGAGCCGATCGGAGTGGACGCGCTGCGCGAGCTCGCGGTCCAGACTTATGGGGAGCGCGATCCCGCGGCGCTCTTCACCCGCGCGCGACCGATCCGGCTCGCCAAGCGGGAGGGCGCGACCGTGATGGAGATCGATCTCGTCCACGCCTCGACCGACGAGCTCGACCTCGCGGTGCACGGGGATCAGCTGCTCGTGCAGGTGCGCGACGCGCGACGTCGCATCGCGCTGCCGGACTCCGTGGCGGGCCGCGCGATCGCGACCGCGAAGCTGAACGGTGGCGTTCTCGAGGTGGTCTTCGAGGGGTGATGGACGGCTCTCCGCCGCGCGCCGCGAGGCGCATCGTCTCGCTGGTTCCGAGCGTGACGGAGTCGCTCTTCTGTCTGGGCCTGGGAGACCGCGTGGTCGGCGTCACGGACTGGTGCGCGCACCCGCGCGATCGGGTGTCCGCCCTGCCCCGGGTGGGCGGCACCAAGAATCCGTCGCTGCGCCGCATCCTCGGGCTCGAGCCCGATCTCGTGATCGCCAACCGCGAGGAGAACCGCGAGCGCACGGTGCTGGCGCTGCGCGCAGCCGGCGTCGACGTCTGGGTCACCTATCCGCGGACGGTGGATCAGGCCGTCGCGCTGCTGCGCGAGCTCGCGCAGCTCGGCGCCAGCGCGCAGGCGGTCGACGCGGTCGTGCGGCCCGTGGAGGAGGCCGTGCAGTCCGCGCGGGAGCAGCGCCCCGAGCGCGGGCTTCCGGTCTTCTGCCCCATCTGGAAGCGGCCGTGGATGGCGGTCGGCGGCGACACCTACGCGTCGAGCCTGCTCGAGCTCTGCGGGGGCGCCAACGTGTTCGCGGACTGCGGCGACCGGCGCTATCCGATCGTCGAGCGCGCGCAGATCGTGGCCGCGGCGCCCGAGGTCATCCTGCTGCCGAGCGAGCCCTACGACTTCGGTCCGCGCGACGTGCTCGAGCTCGCGTCGCTCACGCTCCCCGCGGCGCGCAACGGGCGGATTCACCTGATCGACGGCACCTTGGTGTCGTGGTACGGTCCCCGGATCGAACCCGCGATCGCGACCATCCGGACCCTCTTCTTCGATTGAGTGCGCGGCTGATCGGCGAGTCTGTGCGAGAGAGGGGCTTTTTCCACACATGAGAGAGGGGCTTTTCCAATACATGTTTGGACGATCGCTCGCAAAATTGTTCGCGGAATTGCCGATCGGTGTTCAAGCCCGCGAGCGATCCGCCGAAGAGAAGCACAGCGAAGACGGCGGCAACGGATCCGAGCTGCCGCCGCGTTGCCAGAGGCGTGACGAACGGAAGTGAGCCACACGAAGACGAACTCGATCGATCCGCGCGTCGGCGCCCTGCGCCGCGCGATCCCGATCGCGCTGCTCCTGCTGCTCGTCGCGGCGCCCGCGCACGCCAATCGGATCGTCCAGGTTCGCGTCGGCAACCACCCGACCTTCACGCGCCTCGTCTTCGAGCTCGACGCGTTCGCGGGCTACCAGGTGGAGCGCGCGGCCGCGAGTAGCGGCGCCGAGCAGCTCACCGTGACGCTCGAGGCGTCGACACCGCCGCGCGAGATCCATTCCAAGAGCGTCGGGATCGAGTCCGTGAGCATCGCCGAGGGCGTCGGCCAGGCGATCGCGCAGATCCGGCTGCGCAAGTCCGGTCTGCAGATGAAGGAGATGATCCTCTCGAATCCGCCGCGCATCGTGCTCGACTTCGTGCACTCGGCCGACGCGGTCGCGGAGCTCAAGCGCGATCCGTACGCGAAGTCCGCTCCCGCCGAGTCGCCGACGCGCGAGGAGCCCGCCGTCGCGCCGCCCAAGCCGAAGCCCGCGCCGAAGCCGGCCGCCGCGCCCAAGCCCGCACCCAAACCGGAGCCCAAGCCCGAGCCGGTCGTCGCCGAGGTGGTCGAGCAGCCGGCTCCGCCCAAGCTCGATCCGGTGGCGGTGCCGGTCGAGCCGACGCCTCCGCCGCAGCGCAAGGCGCTCGCGGACGCCGCGCCGAAGCCCGCGCCCAAACCGAAGCCGAAGCCCGAGCCGGCCGTCGCCGAGGTGGTCGCGCAGAAGGCCCCGCCCGAGCTCGATCCGGTGGCGGTGCCGGTCGAGCCGACGCCTCCGCCGCAGCAGGTCGCGCTGCTGGACACCGCGCCGGGCGAGGCGCCCGACGCGTCGGCAACCGATGCGGGCGGCGCCGCGGAGCTGCGAGATTCGATTCCGGGCGTCCACAAGCGCCGCAAGGCGAAGCGCCCGGCCGACGAGGCGACCGCCGACGCGCCGCTCGGGTCTAGAGAGGATGCGCAGTCGGCTTCCGAACGGCAGCAGCGCCGG
Source organism: Myxococcota bacterium (assembly GCA_041579295.1). Lineage (GTDB taxonomy): Bacteria > Myxococcota_A > UBA9160 > UBA9160 > SMWR01 > JACZVU01. Next base: position 3,052 of record JBFGGA010000022.1, read on the forward strand.
AAGCAGCAGCAGCAGCGGATGCCGAGCCCGTCCGATATCTCGCGGCGGATCGACACCCCCGAGCCCGCCGATTCGGGCCTGCCGTTTGGGTTTGGCGCGCTCACGCTCGCGGGGATCGCGCTCGCGGTGATCGTCGCGCTCGCCGTGGCCGTTCGCCTCTTCCGCCGGCGCGCGCTGCCGCACGACCTCGACGTGACGACGCTCGCCGACGAGCCCGACGCGGGCGCCGCGGAAGATCAGCCCGAGATGAGTGATTCGATTCCCGCCGAGCGGGTGGCGATGGGTGCGATGGGCGATTTGCCCGACGTCGAGCCCGCGCCCCCGGTGGAAGAGCGGGAGACGGCGGCCTATTCGCTCAGCGAGGTGGCCGCGAAGCAGAGCGAACCCGAAATTGGACTCTACGACGAAGAATCCGAGGGAGAGAAACCGATGGACATGGACACCACCAATCTGCCGACCGAACGCGACAACATCGGCATGCCGCCGGCCGCCGCGATGGGTGGCGTCGACGACAACCTCTCCCAGCTCGTTCAGGAGCTCGCGAGTCGCGTCGCCAATCTCGAGACCCGGCTCGACGAGGCCAACGAGAGCCGCGAGCGGTTGGAGCGCCAGGTGGCCGCCCAGAGCGAGGAGCTTCGCGTGCAGCGCGCCGCGATCGCGCGGACGCAGCGGGCGCTCCGGAGCTTGAGCCGAACCGAGGAAGACCAGGCCACCGAGCCCGCGCTGCGCGAACCCAGCCAGCCGGCCGGGTAGCTCCCCTGGCGACTCGGCGGCGCGAGCCGCGCGTTGGCCCGCCCGCCTCCGATTGGGGTGAACCCACCCGAGCGCGCGGTGTCAGATTCCAGCAGACTCGCCGCCCGGGCGGTGCGGTGCGGCGGATCGGCTTTTCGAATCCATGGGGTAGACTCCGCCTGTTGGTGATCTGAGCATGTATACCCAGTTCTACGGGCTGAACGAGAAGCCCTTTTCGCTCACCCCCGATCCCCGCTTCCTCTTCCTCTCGGAGTCCCATCGGGAGGCGCTCGCCCATCTGCTCTACGGCATCGAGCAGGGCGAGGGGTTCATCGCGGTCACCGGCGAGGTCGGGACCGGGAAGACGACCCTCTGCCGCGCGCTGATCCAGCGGCTCGGCCCGGAAACGGAGGTCGCGTTCGTCTTCAACCCGATCCTGTCGGGCGAGGAGCTGCTGCGCGCGGTGAGCATCGAGTTCGGCCTGATCACGGAGGGCTACTCGCGCGCGGATCTCAACGACCAGCTCAACCAGTTCCTGCTCGAGACGAGTCGCAAGGGCCGCAAGGCGGTGCTCATCGTCGACGAGTCGCAGAACCTCGACCCCGCCACGCTCGAAGAGATCCGGCTGCTCTCCAATCTGGAGACGTCGTCCTCGAAGCTGATCCAGATCGTGCTCTTCGGACAGCCCGAGCTCGACGAGATGTTGGATTCGCGCCAGCTGCGCCAGCTCCGGCAGCGCATCACCGTGCGCTGGACGCTCTCGCCGCTGAACACCGACGAGACGCGCGCCTACGTGAGGCATCGGCTCAAGGTCGCGGCCGGCCGGGACTGCCATCTCTTCAGCGACAAGGCGCTGCGCGAGGTGCAGCGCCGCGCGGGCGGGATCCCACGCCTGATCAACGTGCTGTGTGACCGCGCGATGCTCGTCGGCTACACGGCCGGCGCGTCGACGATGGAGCCGAAGGCGATCCATCGGGCCGCCCGCGAGATCCTGAGCGCGCGGTCGCGCCGCCGCCCGTGGCGGTCCGTGCTGCGCCGCGCGTTTCCGGCCGCGCTCATCCTCGCGGCCGGCGTCGGTGCGCTGAGCTGGCTCGGGTTCGCGGGGAAGAGCCCCGAGCCCGTCGAGGAGGATTCCGCGTCGCCGCCGGCCGTCGCCGTCGGACCGCCTTCCGCGGCGAATCGAGCGATCGAGTGAGCACGATCCTCAAGGCGCTGCAACGCTTGGAGGACGAGAAGAGCGCGAGCTCCAAGCGCTCGCTCGACGAGCAGGTCGTCGCGCGCCGCCCGCCGCCGCGCCGCAATCGCCGCGGGCGCCAGCTCGCGATCGTCGCGATCGGCGTGCTCGCGATCGCGGCCGCGGCGTTCGCGTACTGGCGCACTCGAGGAGATCCCGACGCCGAGGTCGCGGCCGCGTCGCCCGCGGCCGCGGAGGCCCCCGAGACGCAGAGCGCGGGCGCGAACGAGCGACCCGCCGACGCCGAACGGCCGCGTCGCAGGCGCTCGGCGAGCGAGCTGCGCGAGGCGCGCGAGGCGCGGTCCGCGCGCCGGGCGCGCGCGCAGCGGCAAGCCGACGAGGAGAAGGCGGTCTCCTCCGTGGTCGAGGTCGTCGAGCGGCTCGACGCGGTGCCCGCTGGCGCCGCCGCGTCGTCGCAGCGCGCCGCGCAGGAGACCCGCGCCGCCGCCGAGCGCGCGCCGCGCCGGCCCGCCGCGCGGCAGGCCGAGGAGCGGGCTGCGCGCGAGGTCGTGCGCGCGAAGCCCGCGCAGCGAGCGGTCGCCGCGGCCGATTCCGCCGCCGCCGAGCCGTCGCGCCCGTCGACCGGAGCGAAGATCGCAGCGGCGACGACGGCGGCCGAGACGTCGGCGCCGAGCGCGCGTGCGGCGGTCGCGCCGGAGTCGGCTCGCGCGCCGTCCGCGGCGCCCGCCGCGAAGCCGTCCGCGCCCGTCGAGGTCGCGGCCGCGGTTCCAGAGCCGGCCCCGAGCGCGGAGTTCGCGCCGTCCGCGCCCCAGCAAAAGGTCGTCCGGCGCGCCAAGGTCCCGGCGTTCAGCGTCGAGAAGACGATCTGGCACCCCGACGCCGAGCGTCGCCTCGCGATCGTGAAGCTCGAGGGCGCCGAGGAATCCCTGCGTCTGCGCGAGGGCGATGCCGTCGGCCCGCTCGTCGTCAAGGCGATCAACCCCGGCGGCGTGCTGTTCGATCACGAGGGCGTGGAGATCCAGTTCGACGTCGGCAGCTGACCGGCGAATCCTTCGGGTTCGCAATCCTAGTGGTAGCGGCGGTCGTCGTCTTCGTCGCGCTCGCGCCGTTGCGCTTCGAAATCCTCGTAGCGGATCTCGCGCAGCTTCTTGCGCATCTGGTGGCGCTTCCAGCGCGACTTGAGCTGACGCATCGAGAACAGCGGGTGCGCGTGGCCCATCCGGCGCAGGTAGAACCAGGCGACGATCACGCCGCCGAGGTGTCCGATGTGGCTGATGTTGCGCCCGCCCGAGGACAGCATCGTCATCAGGAACAGGCCCGGAATCAGCCAGATCGCGCGAAACGCGACGGGCGGGAAGATCAGCATGATGGTGCGATCGGGCCAGGTCAGCGAGTAGGCGAGCAGCACGCCGAACACCGCCCCCGAAGCTCCGAGCGTCGGCCAGTGGACCGCGTCCGGCCGGACGCTGTACATCAGGTACGGATAGGTGGCGATGATCAGCCCCGCGCCCACGCCGCAGATCAGGTAGAAGCGCAGGAAGCGCTTCGGCCCCCAGGCCATCGCGACCTGTGAGCCGAACATCCAGAGCATGAACATGTTCATCGCGATGTGCCAGAAGTCCGCGTGGAGCCACATGTAGGTGATGGGCTGCCAGAGGTAGCCCAACTGCCAGAACGCGATCGGGATGACCGAGCCGTAGATGGTCACCTCGTGGGACAGCTGCTGGGCGAGGAACACCACCGCATTCGCGATCAGGATCTGCTTGATGACCGGGGGCGTGACCGGCGGGCCGATGCGCATGCCGGGCTGCTGTCCGCGTCCGTACACTGTTAAGCGTCTCCTAGCCCCGATAGGCTATGTGGTCCAACTTTCGACGTCAACTCGGGTTCTCGGGCGCCAGCGCCTCGAGGATCACCCGGCTGGCCGCCGCGTCGAGGCCCGAGAGGTCGATCACCGGAAGGTCGAGCTCGAGCTCGTCGGCGAGTGCAGCGAGCCGCTCGCGGCAGTGCGCGGCGCTGCCCACGACCATCGCGGCCGCGCATTCGTCGTCGGTGAGATCGCCGAACCAGGGATTCAGGCGCCGGTACGCGTCGATCGCGCGCGCCGGATCCGCCGACCTCGCGAGCCGCGTGAAGATCCACATCGAGCGCTCGATCTGCGCGGGATCGCGCCCGCACTCGCGGCAGGCGCGCTCGAGGCGCGCGCTGGCCTCGGCGACGCGCGCGCGCAGCGGCGGCAGGTTGATCTCCCAGCCGTCCGCGTGGGCGGCGACGAGCGCGAGCAGCTTCGGGCGCCGGCCCGCGATCGCGATCGGGATGCGCCCCCCGGGTGGCGCGGGCTGGACGCGCGCGCCGTCGAGCGTGACGAAGCGGCCGCGCATGCTCACGGGCTCGCCGCGCCACAGCGCGCGCAGCGCGGTCAGCATCTCGTCGAGCCAGACCACGCGGTCGCTTGCGCTCGGCAGCGGCAGGCCGAAGCGCTCGTCGTGCGGGCGGTCGCCGATCGAGATCAGGAAGCGCAGCCGGCCGGGCGCGATGCGCTCGGCGCTCGCGGCGGCCTGCGCGAGGCGCGCGGCGTTCCAGTGGTGGACCAGGCGCAGCGAGCCGATCTGGATGCGCGAGGTCCGCGCGAGCAGCGCGACCGTCACCGTCCAGCCGTCGAGCACGTCGGCCTTGCGCGATCCGCCGAGCATCGAGACGTCGCCGTCCACGAACGCGGCCGCGTAGCCGAGCGCTTCGGCGGCTTCCACGAGCTCCGCGAGCGTCTCCCACGGGTGGGCGTACCAGCCGAATGCGACGCCGAGCTTCACGCGAGCCGACCGAGGTGGCGCGCGGCGTGGATCAGCGCCATCGCGCTCTTGGCGTCGTTGAGCTCGCCGCGCCAGATCAGCGCGAGCGCCTCGTCGAGCGGGATGCGAAACGGCTCGATGATCTCGTCGTCCTCGGGTCGCGAGTCGGCCGCCGAAAGCTCGAAGCCCGCGTACAGGTGGATCTTCTCGTCGGTGAAGCCCGGCGTGGTCCAGATCCAACCGAGCGTCTCGATCCGAGCCGCGCGCTGGCCGACCTCCTCTTCGAGCTCGCGCGCGGCCGTCGAGTCGGGCGATTCGCCCGGGTCGATCTTGCCCGCCGGAACTTCGAGGATGGTGTCGCGGGTGGCGTGTCGGTACTGCCGGATCAGCAGCACGTCGGTGTCCGAGATGAACGGCACGATCGCGGCGGCTCCGGGGTGCTTGACGATGTCGAGCACGAGCTCGCGCCCGCTCGGCAGCCGGAAGCGCTCGGTCGCGACGGTCACCCGGAAGCCGCGCTTGGCCCCGTCGGGCGGCGGCGCGCTCAAGGCTCGCCTGCTCGCGGGAGGGCGCGCTCGGCCTCGGCGGCGGCGAGGCGCACCGCGAACTCGGCCCCACCCGCCGCGCGGTTGCTGACGCGGATCTCGCCGCCCGCGTCCTGGACGATGCGGCGCGCAATCGAGAGCCCCAGGCCGCCCGCGTTGCCCGAGCGCGTGGAGAAGAAGGGCTCGAAGATCTGCGACCAGAGCTCCGTCGGAATGCCCGGCCCCTCGTCGGAGACGACGAGCTCCACGGACTCGCCCACGCGACGCGCGCTCAGCACCACGCGACCGCCCGGGCGCGTCGCGTCGACCGCGTTGAGCAGCAGGTTGAGCAGCACCTGTCGCAGCTGGTCTTCGCCGAGCGCCACCGCGGGCAGATCGCGGGGGATCTTCGAGACCAGCCGCACCTCGCGCTTGCGGGCGCGGTGGTCGAGCAGCGCGAGGTCGACTTCGATCGCGGTCGCGATGTCGGCGGGTCGGTGATCGGGCGTCTCGCCGTCGGGCCGCGCGTGTTCGATGATCACGTCGAGCAGCCGCTCCATGCGGCGCAGCTCGTCGGCCACGAGCGCGAGGAACGAATCCGAGAACTCCGGGTCCCCCCAGCGCTCGGGCAGCAGCTGCAGGAAGGTCTTCATCGTCACCAGCGGGTTGCGGATCTCGTGTGCGATCTCGGTGCTGAGCGCGCCGAGCGAGGCGAGGCGGTTCAATTGATGCACGTCGCGATCGGCCCGCTCGATGCGCGCGACCGCGAGCGCGGTGGCGATGGGGGCCTGCAGCCAGTGCGCCTCGCGCTTGAGCTGGCCGAGGACCCGCGGTCGCGGCGCCTCGGGGCCGAGCAGCAGCACCGCGACGGCTTCGCCGATCTCGCACGAGATCGGAACCGCGACCGACAGCCGGTGGCGCCGGCCGATCGCGGTCAGGTCCGACGAGCCGTCGAGCCGCGTCACCCCGGAAAGCTGCGCGAGGCTTCGATAGTCCGACGCGTCGGGCGTCAGGGGAGGATCGCCGCTGAACGCCGCGGCCGCGACGTAGGGCTCGCCGTCTTCGCGCAGCGTCCAGGCGACCACGGCGGTCGCGCCGCTGATGCGCTGCACGCGCTGCACGGCGGTCGAGAGCAGCGCCTGCAGGTCGAGCGTCGGGGCGCCGTGCGGCGCCCGCGGCGTCGCGCGCCGATCGCCGCTGCCCCGCCCTTCCACGCGCGGTTGAGCGATCTCTTCCCCCACCGCGCCAGAGTCTAGGCGGGACCCACGGGTCCCGCCGCTGCAAAGCGAATCCCGAGGAATGGTCGGCTGGCAGCGGGCAGTTGGCCGCGCGGGGCGTTCAGAACGAGTCCAGCCGCAGCTGGCGGCGCGACTCGGAGTCGGTGCGCGCGGAGTCCGCCATCTCGGTGGGCACGGTTCCCTGGAGGAATGGCTGGAAGACGGTCGACTCGCTGCTGCCCCCGGCCAGCAGACCCGTCTTGCGGTCGATGCGCGCGAATTCGATCGCTTCGGGGACTGCGAAGTCGCGGCGGGGTCGATCCGCGAGCGCGGCGCGCATGTAGTCCACCCAGATCGGGGCCGCGGCCCGCGAGCCCGTCTCCCCGTAGCCGAGGAAACGGCTCTCGTCGTGACCGACCCAGACGCCCGTCGCGATGTCGGGCGAGAAGCCCACGAACCAGGCGTCGGCCTGGTCGTTGGTGGTGCCGGTCTTGCCCGCCACGGGGCGGCGCAGCACGCGCAGGCGGTGGCCGGTGCCCTTGGGATCCTCGACCACCGCGCGCAACAGCGAGACCGCCAGGTACGCCTCGGCGGGCGGAATCAGCTGGTCGGGATCCGGCGCGAACTCGGCTTCCCCGTAGATCGCCGGGCCCCGCGCGTCGCCGGGCGCGAGCTGCTCGTCCGCGGGCGCCGCGACGTCGATGAAGTCGCGCTCGCTCGGATCGCCGCTGGGCTCCACGAGGCCGCCCAGCCGGAGGTCTTCCAGCAGGACCATCCCGTCCCGGTCGGTCACGCGCCGCACGAAGGCCGGCTCGACCCGCCGTCCTTCCGAAGCAAAGACCGCGTAGGCGCGGGTGAGCTCCAGGAGCGAAAGCCCGCTCGAGCCGAGCGCGAGCGAGAGATCGCGGTTGAGGGGCGACTCGATCCCCAGCCGCCGCGCGTATTCGATCACGTAGTCGATTCCGACGTCGCGGAACAGGTGCACGGTCGCGTTGTTGACCGAGCGCGCGATCGCCTCGCGGATCGTGATCGGCCCGTAGAAGCTCCGCTTGTAGTTGCGCGGGCGCCAGATGAAGCCCGATTCCTCGTCGGTGTAGACGATCGGGCGATCGAACACGATACTCGCAGGCGTGTAGCCTCGAGACAGCGCAGCCGCGTAGATCAGCGGCTTGAACGCCGAGCCCGGCTGGCGGCGCGCCTGCGTCACCCGGTTGAACTGGCTCTGCTCGAAGTCGCGGCCGCCGACGAGCGCGAGCACCTCCTGGGTTCGAAGATCGATCGAGAGCAGCGCGCCCTGCACCTCGGGAATCTGCTCGAGGGTCAGGCGAATCTCGGCCGGCTCCTGGGCCTGCGCCCGCTCGCCCTCCCCCGCCGGCGTCGGCGCGGCGGCAAAGCGCGCGACGTCGCCCTCCGTGAAGACCTCCGTGATCGAGCGCACCCGGTAGGGCAGGCGATTGGGGTCCGGCTCGCGCGCCCAGGCGACGTCCTCGAGCAGGACCACGCCTTCGACACCGGGCGCAAACGCGACCCGCGCGCGGTTCGCCTTGGCGTCGACGCGGGTGATCACGCCCGTGAGGGCTCCGCCGTCCTCGCCGAGGATGCGTCGCGCCTGTTCGCGGAGCGCCTCGCCGTCCGTCTCCGCGGCCGGCTCGTCCGGGCGCTGCGCGAGCGCTTCGCCCGGCGCTGGCGCGGCGGTCTGGTCGGGCCCTTGCGCGAGCGCTTCGCCGCTCGGCGCCGCGGACTCGAGCGCTTCCGGCGCGGGGCCCGGTTCCGTCTCGGGCGCGACGAGGTCGTTCGCCTGCGCGAGCCGCCGGGCCTCCTCGGGGATGTCGGAGCGCGCGACCCGCCGCATCGGGCCCCGGTAGCCCTGTCGGCGATCGAGGTCGATCAGCCCCTGCTGCAGCGCGCGCGCGGCCGCGCGCTGCAGCCCCGCGTCGAGGGTCGTCTCGATCGTCAGCCCGCCCTCGAGCACGAGCTCGCCTCCGAAGCGAGCGAAGAGCTCGCGGCGCACCTCCTCGGTGAAGTAGGCGGCCGCGGGATCGCCGTAGTACGCGGTGCGCTCCGCGAGCTCGGGCAGGTCGGCGAGCGCCGCCGCGTAGGCCTCTGCATCGAGGAATCCCTCGTCGTGCATGCGCGACAGCACGTAGCGTCGCCGCATCTCGGCTTCCTCGGGGCTGTGGAACGGCGAGTAGCGCGACGGCGCCTTGGGCAGGCCGGCGAGCAGCGCGCTCTCCGAGACGCTGAGCTCGAGGGGGTGCTTGCCGAAGTAGGTGCGCGCGGCTTCGAGGATCCCGTAGGCGCCGTGTCCGAAGTAGATCTGATTCAGGTAGAGGTAGAGGATCTCCTGCTTCGAGAAGCGCTTCTCGATCCGCTGCGCGAGGATCATCTCGCGGATCTTGCGTCGGAACTTGCGCTCCGGGCTGAGCAGCAGGCCCTTGACCATCTGCTGCGTGATCGTGCTCGCGCCCTGCTTGATCTCGCCGCCCGCGCGCAGGTTCACCCACGCGGCGCGCAGGATGGAGCGGTAGTCGATCCCCTTGTGCTGGAAGAACGAGCTGTCCTCGCCCGCCACGAAGGCCTGCACGAGGTGTCCGGGCAGCGCATCCAGCGACGCGAGCGTGCGCCGCTCCACGAAGAACTCGCCGATCACCTCGCCGTTGCGGTCGAGCACGCGGCTCGCGATCGGCGGGCGGTAGTCCTCGACCGTGTGCAGGTCCGGCAGATCGCGCACGAACGCGAGGTAGAACGCGACGGCGCCCGCGGCGCCCGCGACGGCGAGCAGGGCCGCCGCAGCCAGCGCCCATCTGAACGCCCGAGACCGCAGAAAAGCCATCGAAACTCCAGGGGTTATACGACCGTAGCCGAGTGCGAGCGCCCTGCGCTACCGCTTCGGCCAGCAGGGGAGATCGCTGAAATGCCTTCCGCCCGCCGCAGCGTCGCCTTCGTGATGGATCCGCTCGAGGGGATCGACGTCGAGTCCGATACCACCCTGGCGCTGATGTGCGAGGCGCAGCGGCGCGGCCACGAGGTGCTCTACGTCGCCCCCGCCGATCTGGTCGCCTCCAATCGGGGCGTGCTCGCCCACGCGCAGCCCGCGCTGGTGCGCCTCGAGCGCGGACGGCACTTCGAGCTCGGGCCGGCCCGCACGCTGTCGCTCGACGAGGAAGTCGATCTGGTGTTCCAGCGCGTCGACCCGCCGGTGGACGCCGAGTACACGACCGCCACCCAGATCTTGACGCTGTGCCGGCGCGCGGTCGTGCTGAACCGGCCCGAGGGGGTGCTGGCCGCCAACGAGAAGCTCTACACGCTGCGGTTTCCAGAGCTGATGACGGAGACGCTCGTGAGCCGGAGGATCCCGGAGTTGCTGGGTTTTATGGACGATCTCGGCGGCGAGATGATCGTCAAGCCGCTCGACGGAAAGGGCGGCGAGGGGGTCTTCCACCTGCGTCGGGACGACCGCAACCTGCGCTCGATCCTCGAGCAGGCGACGCGCTTCGGGGCGCTTCGGATCATGGCGCAGCGCTATCTGCCCGCCGTGCGGGAGGGCGACAAACGCATCCTGCTCGTCGACGGGCAGCCGATCGGCGCCGTGCTCCGGGTGCCCGTCGCGACCGAGGTCCGCTCGAACCTGCACGTCGGCGGCCGCCCGCATCGGGCCGAGCTGGACGAGCGCGATCGCAAGATCATCGAGGCCATCGCACCCTCGCTGCGTCGGGACGGCCTGTTCTTCGTCGGAATCGACGTGATCGGCGGATTTCTGACGGAGGTCAACGTCACGAGCCCGACGGGGGTTCGGGAGATCGACGCCCTCGAAGGCCGCTGCCTCGAGGCGGAGATCCTCGACGCCGCCGAGGCGCGGCTCGTCGAGCGTCGGTAGACCGCGCGAATCCGGATTCCCGCCCGACGGAGGCCCGGCTTCCCACCGTCAGAAAACGCGCCGAGACCATTGACACCGCGATTTGCGCGCTCCATGATTCTGTCGGCGCAAGCCTGCCTACCCCCAAGGCGCGCGTGAATTGCGCTTCCTCCGAGCAGCACAGACGCCCGCGCGTCATTCCCTCCAGCGTGGGACAAAACGCAATCCTCACACGAAGGAGACGGCCGATGGCCACAGTCGTAGAGAAGACGGGCATCCGTCGACAGAAGGGATGGCTCTACTATCTCGACAAACGCGGTGACGTGAGTCGCGCCCGCATGGCAAGAGGTGGTGGAAAAGGCCCGAGGGGCCGCGAGAAGGTCGCCCGCTGCGGGATCGAGCGCGAGGAAGGCTACCTCTACTTCATCGACAAGAAGGGGAACGTCGCGAAGGTGAAGATGAAGAGATCTTCCGGGCGCAAGAAGACCGCGCGCAGGAAGACGGCCCGCCGCAAGACCGCGCGCAAGAAGACGGCCCGCCGCAAGACGGCGCGCAAGAAGACCGCGCGCAAGAAGACGGCCCGCCGCAAGACGGCGCGCAAGAAGACCGCGCGCAAGAAGACGGCCCGTCGCAAGACGGCGCGCAAGAAGCCCGCACGGCGGAAGGCAGCCCGGAAGAAGGCTCGCCGGAAGACCGCCCGCAAGGCGCCGGCTCGCCGCAAGACGGCGCGCAAGAAGACCGCCCGTCGTCGAGCGCGACGCTGAGCGAATCCACGGGATTCGCCGGGCAGGCGAAGCCATCTGGCTTCGCCGCCGCAAGCGGATCCGCAGGATTCGCCGGCTAGGAGGCGAACGCCGGGCCGAAGCCTGTAGACTTCGGCCCGGCGGTTCCTCCAGCGCCGCGGCGCGCGGCAGCGCTTCGATCGTGAATCACTCGCGTTCTCGCAGTAGCGCGCATCGCCGCACATTCTCGATCCCGGATCGCGCGCCGCCGCGAGCGCGCGTTGGCGCTTCGGAAGGCCGCCGGTGACCTCGAATCCCGAGCGATCGGACGAGCCCATCGAGGGCGCCCGCCGACAACCGGGCGGCGCCGCCTACGAGATCCTCGTCGCCGACGGGGATGCGACCCGCCTGGAATCGCTCGAGCTCGCACTCGCCACCGACTACCGCGTGCGCAGCGCGACGAGCGCCTCGGAGGCGCTCGAGATCCTCGAGCGCGCGGAGATCGCGCTGATCCTCGCCGACGAGGCCCTGCCGCCCGCGTCGGGGATCGATTTCGCACGGCGCGCCCGCGAGCTGCGCCCGCTCGCGCCGCGCCTGCTGCTGAGTCGCGACGCCGAGGGCGGGGCGCTCAACCGCGCCGTCAACCAGTCGCTGATCTACGGCTGGATCTCGAAGCCGTGGGCTCCCGATGCGCTGCGCTGGACCGTGAAGCGGGCCCTGGAGGCCTGCGAGCTGGCCAACGAGAAGATCGAGCTCGCGGTCGAACTCGGCGCGCGCAACGAGCGGCTCCTCGGCGAGAACGCGGAGCTGCGTCGAGAGCTCGGACGCCGCTACGCGGTCGATCGCATCATCGGCACGGGCCTCGCGATGGAGCGCGTCTTCGATCTGATCGAGAAGGTCGCGCAGACCGACTCGAGTGTTCTGATCACCGGCGAGCCCGGTTCCGGCAAGGGCGTGGTCGCGCGGGCGATCCACTACGCGGGCGCGCGCCGCGACAAGCGCTTCGTGGCGCAGAACTGCGCGGCGCTTCCGGACACGCTGCTCGAGAGCGAGCTCTTCGGTCACAAGAGCGGTGCGTTCACCGGGGCGAAGTCCGACAAGCGGGGGCTGTTCGAGCTCGCCGAGGGCGGGACCGCGTTCCTCGACGAGGTGGGCGAGACGCATCCCGGCATGCAGGTGCGGCTGCTCCGCGCGCTCCAGGACGGCGTCATCCGACCGCTCGGATCCTCGGAGACCCGCGTCGTCGACGTCCGCGTCATCGCGTCGACGAGCCGGGACCTGCTCGCGGACGTCGGCGAGGGCCGCTTCCGCGAGGACCTCTACTACCGGCTGCGCGTGGTCGAGATCCGGTTGCCGCCGCTGCGCGAGCGGAAGACCGACGTGCCGGCGCTGGCCGCACACTTCCTGGAGGTCGCCTGCCGCGAGAACCGGCTCGAGATCAAGGGCTTCTCGAACGACGCGATGGACTGTCTGGTGCGCTACGCGTGGCCGGAGAACGTGGGCGAGCTCGAGCACGAGATCGCGCGCGCCGTCGCGTTGGCGGGTGGCGCCGAGCGGATCGAGGCCGAGATGCTCTCGGAGCACATCCGCAGCGCGCCGGTCGCCGCGGCCCTCGGGCGCGAGTCCTCGATCGACGGTCTGCGCCTGAGCGAAGCCGTCGACGCCCTCAAACGGCGCATGATCCTCGAGGCGCTCGCCGAGACCGGCAGCAAGACCGCCGCCTCCGAGAAGCTCGGCATCCCGCGCCAGTCGCTCCAGAAGATGATGAAACGCCTCGGCCTGCGCACCTGAGCAGCAGATCCGAGACTCGAATTCTCCGCCGTCGCGGGCGAATCCGCCGAGCTTTCCAGCGATCAGTCAAACGCGCGATTCGAACAGGGGAGCCGGGAGGGGGAGGGGCATTCGCTCCAACCGCATGTCGCTCACACCCCTCCCCCTCCCGGCTCCCCAGCGAACTGGTTGCTGCGCGCGAACCGGAAGCATCGTCGGTGAGGGTCCTCTCGGATGGACACGTTCCTTGGGCGGGGTGACGGGAGGGGTGAGGGCGACATGGGGTTGGAGCCCAGACGGGCCGGTAGGCCCGTCGCAGCAAGCGAATCCGCAGGATTCGCCGCCGATGCCCTCCCGTCACCCCGCCCCGGGCAACCCATCTCCGCGTAGGGATTCCCGAAGTGACGCGAGGCCCGACGGTGACATGGGGTTGGAGCCCTCAGGCCCCCCGTCACCGCGCCCCACCGCACCATCCCCGCAAGGGAATTCCGAGAAGAGTGCGCCGCAAGCCGAGCCCGGAGGATTCGGCCAGCTAGCGGACCGCCCCCGGCTTCCAGTGTTGGAGCCACTGCCAGGCGGTGGAGACGATCGTGTCGAGGTCCGAGAGGCGCGGCTCCCAGCCGAACTCGCGGCGGAACGCCGAGGCGTCGGCGACGAGCTGCGGTGGATCGCCCGGGCGGCGGGCCGCCTCGCGCACCGGGACCGCGCGGCCGACCGCGCGCTCGACGGCCGCGAGCACCTCGCGGTTGGAGTGCCCGCTGCCCGCGCCGAGGTTGCGCACGCCGAGCGCCCGGCCGTCGAGCAGCGCCTCGATCGCGCGCACGTGGGCGTCCGCGAGGTCGCTCACGTGGATGTAGTCGCGGATGCAGGTTCCGTCCGGCGTCGGGTAGTCGGTGCCGAAGAGCTCCAGCTGCTCGCGCAGCCCGCAGGCGGCCTCCAGCGCCGAGGGAATCAGGTGGATCTCCGGCTCGTGGCACTCGCCGATGCCGCCGTCGGGGTCCGCACCGCCCGCGTTGAAGTAGCGCAGCGCGGCCCAGCGCAGCCCGTCGGCGGCCTCCGTGTCCGCGAGGATCCGCTCGACCATCGCCTTCGAGGCCCCGTAGGGGTTGATGGGCGCGAGCGGCGCGTCCTCCGGGATCGGGACGCGCTCCGGGATCCCGTAGGTCGCGCAGCTCGACGAGAGCACGAAGGCGCGGGTGCCGTGGGAGAGCGCGACGTCGATCAGCGCGAGCGATCCGTTCACGTTGTTCGCGTAGTAGGCGAGCGGCTTCTCGACGGATTCGGCCACGCAGAGCGAGGCCGCGAAGTGCAGCACGCCGTCGAACGGGCCGTGCGCCTCGAACGCGCGCGCGACGGCGCGGCGGTCCGCGATGTCGCAGCGCACCAGCGGGGCGTCGCCGACCATCGACTCGACGCCCGCGCGCAGATCGTCGATGACCGCGGCCGTGTGCCCCGCCCGCCGCAGCGCGCGCAGCGCGTGGGAGCCGATGTAGCCGGCGCCGCCGGTGACGAGTAGATGAGCCATCGTCGCTGCCCTTGTCGGCGGCCTCTCCGCGGGGTTTCTCGGCTCTTGCCGCGCATTCGCGCCGATCGCCGCACCGATCCGGCACCCGAAGTGTTATTGTGGCGGAGCGATGGAGACCGTGCACATCGCCAGCTCGAGTTCACCGATCGGAAGGTTCCGCGTCGCGTCGACCGAGACCGGGCTCGCGTATGTCGAGCTGCCCTGCTCGAGCGGCCGCGGCATGCGGGACTGGATGGAGCGCCACGTGCACGAGCGCCGCTGCGTGGACGACGTGGGGCCGAATCGGGCGGCGATCGAGCAGATCCTCGAGTACCTCGCGTGCGAGCGCACCGACTTCGACCTGCCGCTCGATCTGCGCGGCACGCCGTTCCAACGCCGCGTCTGGAACGCGTTGCTCGAGATCCCGTACGGCGAGAGCCGCTCGTACTCGGAGGTGGCGCGCGCCGTGGGTCGGCCGAACGCGCAGCGCGCCGTGGGCTCTGCGAACGGCGCCAATCCGATCTCGCTGATCGTGCCGTGCCACCGCGTAATCGCCGCGGACGGGAGCCTCGGCGGCTACGGCGGGGGGCGGGAGCTCAAGGCCCGACTGCTCGCGATGGAGCTCTCGCGCCCGAAGTCCGGCCGCCTGCTCTAGGCGCGCGAATCCGGAGCGTTCGCCGGCGGGCGCGCCCGGCGGGTTCGCGCGCGCAGCGCGGCCCGACGCGACGCGCGCTTCAGATCGCGGCCAGCGCCTGCTCGAGGTCCGCGATCAGGTCGTCGGCGTCCTCGATGCCGCAGGACAGCCGCACCAACGAGTCGGTGATGCCCAGCTCGAGGCGCTGCTCGGGCTTCAGGTCCCAGTACGACATCAGCGCGGGCATCTCGATCAGGCTCTCGACGCCGCCGAGGCTCGGGGCGATGTAGGGGATCCGGCACGCGTCGACGAAGCGGCAGGTTCCGTCGAAATCCGCGCGCACCTCGAAGGTCACCACGCCGCCGCAGCCGTGCATGATTCGGCTCGCGGTCGCGTGATCGGGATGGCTCGCCAGGCCCGGATACCAGACGCGGGTCACCGCGGGGTTCGCCTCGAGCCAGCGCGCCACCCGCAGCGCGTTGGCGTTGTGCTTCTCCATCCGCAGCGCCAGGGTCTTGAGGCCGCGCAACAACAGATAGGCGGAGTGTGGGTCGATGACACCGCCCAGCATGCCCGCGGCTTCGCGAACCGGCTTGATGGCTTCGGCGGATCCGAGCACCGCGCCGGCCAACAGGTCGTTGTGTCCGCCCAGGTACTTGGTCGCGCTGTGGATCGCGAAGTCGGCGCCGAACGAGAGCGGGCGGTGGCAGAGCGGGGTCGCGAACGTCGAGTCGATCACGACCTTCGCGCCGCGCGCGTGCGCGATCTCGGCCGCCCGCGGTAGATCGATCACGCGCAGGTAGGGGTTCGTCGGAGACTCCGTGAAGAACATCGACGTGTCGTCGCGCAGCGCGTTCGCGAGCTTGTCGGTCTCCGCGGGCTCGATCACGCTCGTCTCGACGTCCAGCTTGGCGAGGTATTCGTTGACGAACTGGCTCGTGCGCCGATAGCAGTCGCTCGTGATCACGAGGTGGCCGCCCTTGGGCAGCAGCGCGAAAAAGAGCGTCGTGGCCGCGCACATGCCGCTCGCGAACAGCACCGCCTCCTCGGCGCCCTCGAGCTCGCAGAGCTTGCGCTCCACCGCGCGCCAGGTGGGATTGCCGTAGCGCCCGTACTCGTCGCGCACGTCGCGACCTTCCTGCATCTCGCGCAGCTTGGCGGAGTTCTCGAACCAGAAGGTCGAGGTCTGATAGATCGGCGTGGTCACCGCGTCGGTCGCCTGGTGGTCGCGCTCGCCGCTGTGCACGGATCGGGTCGATCCGCCCGCCCGCCGCATCCGCTCGCCGGCCGCCGCGTCGTAGCGGCGGGACTCGTCGCTCATCTTCGTTCTCTTGCCGTGGCGCTTAGCAGTTCGGGTGCGGATCCCTGTGGAGGTCCGAGAGGCTTGCAAGCGCCGGAAATCGCCCGTTCTTGTCGAACCCGATCCGGTCATCCTAGGAGCGCCGGAGCCCCGCGTCAACCGCTTGCGTAGCCCGAAGCCCCGGAATGCCCCCGGCGGCCGTTCAGCCGCCCGCGCGGTTGCGGTAGAGGTTGCTGTCGACCGCCGCGCGCATCGCGGCCTCGTCGAGGTGCCCGCCCACGAAGGCGTTGACACTGCGCGCGGTCGCCAACGGATCTTCGATCGTGCCCTTGTAATGGACCTCGATCAACTCGAAGTTCGGGCGGTTCTTGCACAGCAGGCGCGTGCGCACGATGTCGTTGCGGTAGGCCTCCTTCATCGCCTCTTCCGCCGCGCTCGAATCGCTCGATCCGAGGCGCTCGATCATCTTGTTCTGGCTGGCCAGCACCTCGTCGAGCTCGCGCCGCATGAAGATCACGCGGTAGTCGTTGTCGTCGGGGAGGTCCTTGATCAGAAACGAGATCACCTTGAGGACCTTGCCTCGCGCCTCGCGGATGTAGCTCTTGTCCGTCTCCTTCTCGAGGTCCTTGACGCGCTCGTACTCGAAGTAGCCCTTGGGGTTGTCGATGTCGGCGGCGCGCTCGTTGTCGGTCATGATCGGCATGCCGCCCGCTTCGAGCATCTTCATCATCATCGAGGTTCCGGAGCGCGGCAGGCCGCTCACGACGACGACGGGCTCGCCCTGCGGCCTTCGGAATCTGCGCTTGAGAGATTCGAGCATTCTTTGATCCGATCGCTTCTCTAGAGGGTTACACCGAAGAGGTCCTTGAGCGCGACACCCGCCACGATCGACAGCACCATCGACCAGATCAGGATCCCGAGCTCGCCGTCCGGCAAAAAAGCCAGCGGGCGCGTGTGCATCTCGAGCTGCAGCGAGAGCACCGGGGCGTCGCTCGGGATCGCGGCCTCGCCGGGATAGAGCAGCGCCTCCCAGTTGCGCAGCCGCTTGACGGGCACCTTGCGCGCGCCGCCGCCGACCGCCCAGCCCTTCTCGAATTCCCGCTCGCCCACGCGCACGCGCAGCACGTGGTCGCCCGGCTGGTCGGCGCGCACGCGCCAGAAGACTTGCCCGTCGGCGGTGCGCACGGCGGGCGCGTCCAGGCTCACGCCGTCGGGCAGCTCGAGCGCCACGTCGCGCGACGCGACCTCCGCGTTGGGGTCCAGCTTCAGGTGCAGCAGCTCGACCGATCCGGGCGCGGCGGGCTCGTACGCGTAATGGGACACCAGCTGGACCATCAGCGCGATCATCGGGACGAGCATCACCGCCATCGGCGTGAGGTTGTGGCCGATGTAGATCAGGTTCTTCGCGACGATCTTGAAGGTCGATGCAAACACGCGGGCGATGTCGTCCCGGAACAGCCGGATCTCCAGCAGGTGCATGCTGATCTGCCGCTTCACGCGCGCGATGGCCTTCTGGTTGGACACGTACTTGTAGACCTGGAGCGCGCCGACCCCCATGATCACGGGCCAGACGATCAGGTCGAAGAGCGCGATCTCGTGCCCGAACGGCGCGAGCAGGAAATCGAAGATCCCGCTCGCGATGTGATTGTAGGTCTGCATCGGCTCGGCCCGTAACCCGTGGTGACTCGAAGTCCTCTCGCTGCTCGCTGCGCGGCCACGCGTCGCGCGCAGCAGGTCGAACCGCTAGGAGATGTACCCGAGGCCCTTCAGCTTGTCTCGGATGTCGTCGTCGGAGCCCGCGTCCTCGAAGTGCAGCATCTCCTTCTCGAGCACGTGCGTGACGAACTCCTCGGTCGTCGCATATCCCGCGACGTCGGCGACCTTGCGCAGTCGATCGAAGAGATCCCGATCGATCTTCACCTTGACGGTCTTGCCTCCCAGCATGGCTGGCCTCCTCGGTTCCTGAACGACGAAGTCGGTGTGCTCCTAGAAGATGGACTCACCGGTCATGCCTTCGATGGGTTCGATTCCGTAGTGCGCGAGCACCGTCGCGGTCACGTCCGTGAGGTCGTGTCCGTCGCGCGGTAGCTTGCGGTTCACCATCAGGATGCCGGGCACGACGTCGGGCGACATCAGGTGGTTTCCCGACCAGCGCGAGGTGTTGTCCTCGATGATCGCCTCGGTGATCTCGCCGAGCGTCGATTCGTCCGAGCAGCCGTATCCCTTGTCGTAGCCGACCACGAGGTCCGGGCCTTCGGGGGTGCGGGGTCCGCTGTAGACCTCGTCGCCACGGTACATCTCGAGCACGACCCGGTTGCCGTCCTTCGGATCCCGCAGCGCCAGCAGCTTGCCCGAAATTTCCGACATCAGCGCGTCGGCCTCGGCCTCGGGGACGATGCCCTGGGATTCGCGCCCGGCGAGATTGACGTACAAGCCGTTGAACCCCACCCCGTAGGCCCGCGTCTTCGACCAGTCCACGTCGTCCGTGAGGATGTGCCCGGACTTCTTGCCATCCTTCAACACCAGGTAGCCGGCCTCTCGCAGCCAGCCGTTGAGGTGCAGCTTGCGGGTGTAGGGCTGGAAGCCGTGGTCGCTCATCACGATCAGCAGGGTGCCCTCGGGCAGGCGACCGCGGATCTCGCCCAACGCCGCGTCGACGTCCCGGTAGAAGTTCTCGATGTGGTGCGCGTGCGCGGGGCCGGTCGCGGGGTCGAACGCCGGGTGAGGGGGCGCCCCGGGGTGCTTGGGATCGCCGTGGCGCCAGAGCATGTGGCACTGCAGGTCGATGTCCGAGAAGTAGACGAAGGTGGCGTCACCGGGCGCGAAGCGCTCGAGCGCGAAGTCGACCATGCGCCCGGTGTCCTGCTGGACGAGCGCGACCTGCGCCACGTACTCGTCGTCGTCGAAGACGCCGTCCTTGAGCGCCTCCTGCTCCTCGGGCATTCCCTGGGTGTAGAAGTAGCCCACGCTCGAGAAGATCTCCTCGACGAATCCGTCCGGGCTCGTGATCGGCATGAAGGGCGCGGCGGGCGAGATGTTCACCGGCGACGCGTAGAGCGAGAGATGCGGGCGAAGCTGCTGCGCGTAGAAGCGGACCGATCCCGTGACGGGCATCATGCCCATCGGCAGCAGGTCGAAGCCGACCTCGACCCAGTCCGACCACTTCCCCTGCTCGAGCAGCGTCCGGCTGCCGCCGGCCTCGACGACCGCGCTGTCGTGGTCGGGGTCGATGTGCACCGTGAGGCGCGCGGTCAGGTAGTCGCTGCCCGTGGGCGTCTGCCCGGGCTCGAGGTGGAACTGGTCCGGCGGGCCCCGGAGGATCGAGGACGCGGTCTCGGGGATGCCGTCGAGGTCGAGGTCCTGGACCGACACGTATTCGATGTCGCCCTTGGGGTTGCTCTTCTCGACCAGCTTGTCGGTGTAGAGCGTGTAGGTGCCGAAGCCGCCGCGCAGGTCGACGGTCCCCATGCCGCCGAGCACCTTCGCGTCGGAGGCCGGGGTGGGGAAGTTCCCGGGAATCCGGATGACCTCGACGTCGACGCCCGCCGCGACGAGCAGATCCCACCAGGGCGTTCCGCCGCGGTTGTTGCCCGGGTCGGTGCCGCCGAGCGGGAGCACGTAGCCGAACAGGCGCAGCGCGGCCGGCGGCTCGCCGGGCGCGGGGGTCGCGGACGAGACCGGGTGGTAGTTCGAGGGGTCGCGGTGGACGAAGTCGAAGATCCCGTGGCCGCCCGGATTCATCCCCGTCACGAAGTTCGACCACGCCACCGGGCTCTGCGGCGGGTTCGAGGTTCCGAGCTCCTGGTAGCTGCCCTCGCGCGCGAGCTTCGCGAAGTTGGGCAGCGCGCCCTCATCGATCATGCGCGAGAGGATCACGGGATCGACGCCGTCGACGCCCATGATGAAGACGCCGGGCCTGCCCGCGGGCTGCGCGTGCGAGAGCGCGCCGCCGAAGAGCGCCGCGCACGCGAGCGCGGCGGCGCCCGCTCCCGGGTGCCGGGGGGGAGTGGTCCTCACGATTGCCCGCTCGCCTTGCGCGCTTCGCGCGGGAAGATCAGCGCTCCCGGAGCCGCTCCGCTCTGCTCGAGCGTGGCCGGGTCGAGCATGCCGGTCGCGCTCGCCGCGCCGGAATCTGCGGGGATGATCGCCCGCCCCTGCATGTAGCCCGGGATCTCCTGGCCGAAGAGCTTCAGCACCGTTGCGGGAATGTCGACGAGGCGCGGCGTCTCGGTGTCGATCGCGCGATTGCAGAAGAAGATGCCCGGCACGATGTCCGGATCGACGCAGTGGTCGCCCGACCAGCTGCGCGTGTTGTCGGTGATGACCTCCTCGGTCACCTGACCCACCGCGCACTCCCAGCTGTTGCGGTAGCCGCCCTCCCAGCCCACGAGCAGGTCGGGCGCGTCGAAGCGGTAGGGGCCGTCGAAGAACTGCTGCGACATCGCGACCTTGCGCACGCAGCCCTCGCCGGTGGCGGGGTCGATCATCCTTTCCAGTTTTGCCGCGAGCTCCTTGACGAGCTCGCGGTATTCGGCGCCCTCGGCGACGATGCCGCTCTTCTCGCGCCCGGCGCGATTGATGAAGATGCCCGTCAGCCCGAGCGCGAAGGCCTTGGTTCGCGTCCAGTCGACGCCCTCGAACCACTCGCCGCCCGTCTGCGCCTCGTCGTCCTTGAGGAAGAGGTAGCCGTTGTCGCGCAGCCAGCTGTTGATGTTGACACCGCGGCGGAAGTTGGTGAAGCCGTGGTCGCTGATCACCATGAAGACGGTCTTGGGCTCATCGACGAGGTGCCACACCTTGCCCAGCAGCGCGTCGGCCCGCTCGTAGACCTGCGCGATCGCATCCTTCCACTGCTCGGTGTCCTTCCCGGCGTTGGCGGGATGCGTGGGGTCGAGATAGCGGTAGAACATGTGCTGCACGCGGTCGGTGGTGTCGAAGACGGTCGTCACGAGGCCGCTCTTGGTCTGTTCGACGGCGTCGAGGAACATGGTCTCGCGCTCTTCGCAGATGGAGATCGCCTGGTCGAAGAAGACCTTTTCGTCGATCACGCGGTTGTTGAGCGACCAGGTGTCCTCGGCGAGGCCGAGCGTCGCGTACTTGCCCTGCTTCTTGGCGAGGTAGATCGCGTACACCTCGGGGTGCGAGATCGGCATCGCGGGATTTTCGGGATCGATGTGGATCGGCGTCATGTAGAGGTGGACGTGGGGATCGGTCGAGATCAGGTAGAACTTCGCGATCCCGCTGACCTTCACGCCGAGCCCGGCCTTGAAGGTGAGCTCGACCCAGTCCGAGTACTCGTTGCGCACGAGCGTGAGCGACTCGCCGCCGTCGATTTCGAGGCGCGCGGACTGGCCGTCGTCCGCGATCGTGAGCGTGAACGGCAGCGTCATGCGGCCGCCCGACTTCAGCACGCTGTTGTCGGGCCCGACGATGCGCGAGCGGATCACATTGCCCTTGCGCCGCAGCACGGTCTGCTCGCCGCCGATGAACTTGGCGCCGTCGCCGTCGGACTCGGTGCTGAAAAAGGAGAAGGTGCCCTGGCTGCCGCGCAGGTCCGGCACGCACATCCCGCTCAGCAGCATGCCGTTCTTGAATGGGGTCGGCGGGAAGGTGATCGGGACGCGCTGGATGATCGAGAAGATGTGCTTCTCGCCCAGCAGCTTCCAGAAGTGCTGACTCTTCTGCAGCAGCTTCATCCTGGGCTTGCCGAGCGGCACGAGGTAGCGCCCGATGTTGATCACCCGCTTGGCGCTTCCGATGTCCGTGGAGCTCAGCACCGGCGCATAGGTGCAGGGGTCGCGCGTGAGGAAGTCGTAGATGCAGTGGCGGCTCGCGTCGACGCCCGTCGCGAACGTCGACCACGCCACCGGCGACATCGACGGAACGCTGGTGTCGAGCGGCCTGAACACGCCGCGCTCCGCGAGCTTCTGGAAGTTCGGCAGCCGACCCTCGCGCATGAGCTTCGTCGCGAGGCCGGGGTCCATGCCGTCGAGCCCGAGGATCACGACCTTGCGGGCCATCGCGTTCTTGTAGGGGTTGCCGACCTTGATCAGCTTGATGGCGGCCCGAATCGGCCAGGTGAGGATGATCGCGAACGCGAGCGCGAAGGTGACCAGCAGGACGAGCATCGATCCGCCGAGCGCGAACCCCGCACCCGGGCCGATGTAGGCGTGTGCTTCGCCCGCCGCAACCGCCGCTGCGAGGGTCCACGCAGCGGTGAACGGCCAGTATCGCGCGATCTTCATGATGGGATGGGGACCTCTACCTGGAACTCGAAGGGGCTCTGCGCAAGGCGGGGTGTTGTCGCTGCTCCCGCTTCTCGGACGCTCGGAGCGAGCGCTATACTATACCATTCCGAACCCGCCAGGTGTGACCGGGTTCAGAGCACATCGAGCGGAGGTCGGATCGGATGCCGTCTGAGAGCGCGCGCGGGGTGAGCCCGGTCCGCTGCGCGAAACTGCTGGGCGCGCTCGCGCTTATCGCTTGCTTGTGCGGCTGCCAGATGTCGCGGCAGGACCAGCTGGTCGAGGCGCGGGCCGCGTTGGCCGAGGCCGACTACGACGCGGCGATCGCCGCCGCCGAGGCCGGGCTGCGGGCGGCCGCGAGCCCCGAAGCAGCCGAAGACGCCACCTCCTGGGGCCTCGAGCTCGCGAAGCTCGAGGCGCACGCGCGGGCGGGACACGGCGAAGCGGCGAAGCAGCAGCTCGGCGCGCTCGTGGACCGCTTTCCCAACCGGATCGTCGCGAGCGAGTTCTTCGCGACCGCGCATCAGCTGCGCGGCGCGGGGGAAGGCACCGCGGCGATCGAGGTGCTCGACATGGGCGCGATCCTCTTCCCCTACGAGCCCGTGATCGCGCGCATGATCGAGGAGGCGAGCGAGGGCGGCGATCCCGCCGAGCTCGAGCTGCTGCGAAGCCTGGGCTACGTCGAGTAGCCGCCGGGCCGGGGCCGGGGCGGGCTCCGCGCTGGGGATCTCTCTTCCGAGGACACGCCTCGCCCGGCTCGGTCGTAGCCGGCGGCGGGCCGGGCCGCGGAGATCGTTTTCTTCTGCGGACGCGCCCGGCTCGGCTCAGTCGGGGTCGGAGGCGGGGTCCGCAGCGAGGATCTTCCGCCTCTGGCGCTCGTAATCGGCCTCGGCGATCTCCCCCTGCTGGCGTCGTTCCTCCAGATCGGCGAGCGCGCGCAGCGTCTGCGCGGAGACGCCGGCGGGAATCGCCCGCTGCGCTTCGGGCTGCGCGCTGCCGGCCTGCGTATCCGCATCGCTCTCCGGCTCCTCGCTCTCCATCAGGATGGTCCTGCGCACCACCCGTCCGCCCGGCGTGACGCGCGTTCGCGTCGGCTTCGCGAAGACCTCGTCCTGCCATGCGATCGCGAGCGATTGCTCGTCGACGCTCTTCATCGCCCTGCCCGGGAGGATGCGAAACTTGCTCGGAAACTTTCCGATCTTCGGCGCGGGCAGGCGGTCCTCCTTGCGGGGCGGGATCTCCCAGTTGGAGCGCGAGAGGTGCAGGAAGAGGTGCTCGCCGTGGACGTA
>JBFGGA010000023.1:0-26550 GCA_041579295.1 Myxococcota bacterium
CCGCCGCGATTCCGCGGACGGCGCTCGGGCGTGCCCTCTCAACGTCGGCGACACCTGGCTGCTGCCCTTCGAGGGGGGTCGGATGGAGGCCCTCCGTAGCCGGGATCACCCCGAGCTGCACCGCTACACGACGACCCGGGGAATCGCGCCGCTGATCGACGCGATCGTCGAGAAGGTGCGCGATCGCAACGGCCTGCACTGCGAGCCGGCCTCGGTGATGGTCACTGCCGGGGCGACCGGTGGGCTCTGCTGCGCGGTCGGCATGCTCGCCGCGGCGGGGGAGGAGGTGCTCATCCTCGCACCGTTCTGGCCGCTGATTCGCGGCATCGCGCAGACTTTCCGCGCGACGCCCGTGGAGGTTCCGTTCTTCGATCGAGTCCACTCGGCGCAGGACGCCGTCGAGGCCGTTCGCGAGCACCTGTCTCCGAAGAGTGTCGCGCTCTACGTCTCGACGCCCTCGAATCCCACGGGTCGGGTCATCCCCGAAGATTGGCTGGCCGCGCTCGCGGAGCTCGCGCGTCGCGAGAATCTATGGCTGTTGTCCGACGAGGTCTACGAAGACTACGTCTACGCGGGCCGACACGTTTCACTCGGGCGCTTTGCGCCCGAGCGCACGCTCAGCGCCTATTCGTTCTCGAAGGCCTATGGGATGGCGGGGAATCGAACCGGCTACCTCGTGGGGCCGCCCGAAGCCATCGCCCAGGCCGAGAAGATCGCGACCTACTCCTTCTATTCGGCGCCCACCCCCGGGCAGGTGGCGGGCCTGCGCGCGCTCCGAGACGGACAGCCGTGGGTCGACCGCGCGCGCGAGAGCTATCGCGCTGCGGGAGCCGCCGCCGCCGCCGAGCTCGGCCTGCCCGCGCCGCAGGGCTCCACGTTCCTGTTCGTCGACGCCAAGCCCGCGCTCGACGAGCGCGGCATCGAGGGGTTGCTCGCGGATTGCCTCGAGGACGGCGTGGCGGTCGCGCCGGGCGCTTCTTGCGGTCGGGATTACGCGAGCTGGCTGCGACTCTGCTACACGAGCGCGCCGCCCGCGGAGGTCGGGGTGGCGATCTCGAAGCTCGCGAAGCGCCTGGCCGTCCGCTGACGCGGGCGCGACGCGCCCCGCTCGGTGGAGGGGCGCCATGCGCCCCGCTCAGGCTTCGAACGCCTTGGCGAGCTCGGCGAGGATGACCTCCTCCTCGCCCGAGACCTTCTTGCCCAGGCCGAGGAAGCCGCCGGTCGCTTCGGCGACCCTGCGCGCGCGACCGAGAATCTGATCCTTCAGCGCTTGCTTTTCGCTCTCTCCCAATTCCGCGCAGAGCCCGACGATGAACGCGCCCCAGACCTCGAGCAGGCGCCCGTCCGGCCGGTGGGCGAGCCAGCTCTCGAGGAGCCGGAACCCCGGACTGTCGCGCGTGATCCCATTGGCCTCCGCGCCCGACAGCACGGCTTCTCGCTCGGCGGCATCGATCTTTCCGTCCGCCCAGGCGACCTCCACCAGCGGTGCGATCGAGACCGCCGTCCAGGTTTCCGCGCTCAGGCCGAGCGCGCAGAGCTGCTCGAGAATCTCGTCGCTCTCGATCCCCGACACCCGGGAGAGCGCCTCGCGGGCCTCGTGCGTGTCCTTCTCGGCCTTGAGCCGCTCGAGCAGCTTGGCGTTCTCGCGCGCGAAGAACGACTCCTCGAGGGCCTTCTTGCGGTCGCCGAGAAATTCCTTTTCCATGCGTTCACTCCCGATTCCGCGCGCTCGGCCATTGTACTGCGCCCGGACTCACCATCCAGCGCAACCGCAGTTCTCCCCGCCGCCGCCCAGCGAATTCGGAGAATTCGCCGCCAGGCGGGATCGGGACGATCCCGCCGCCGCACAGCGAATTCGGAGAATTCGCCGCCAGGCGGGATCGGGACGATCCCGCCGCCGCACAGCGAATTCGGAGAATTCGCCGGTTAGTCGTGGATCTGCTCGGCGAGGTATTGCTCCTTGCCGATCTCTTCGATGATGTGGAGCTGCGCCTCCAGCCAGTCCACGCTCTCTTCCTCGTTGACGAGGATGTCCTCGAGCAGCTCGCGCGTGCCGTTGTCGCTTTTTTCGCGGCACAGCGCGATGGCCTTGTTGAGCCGGTCGACCGCGTCGGTTTCGAGGGCCAGGTCGAGCTTGTGCTGCTCGACCGGGTCCTCGCCGATCCGGACCGGGCTGAGTCGCTGCATGTTGGGTACGCCCTCGAGATAGAGAATGCGGCCGATGACCGAATCCGCGTGCTTCATCTCTTCGGTCGACTCCTCGCGCTTCTTCTTCGCAAGGCGCTCGTAGCCCCAGTTCTCGCACATCTTGTGGTGGATGAAATACTGGTTGATCGCCGTCAGTTCTGCGGTCAGCACCTCGTTGAGGGCCTCGATGATCGCGGTATTGCCTTTCACGTATCGTCCTCTCGCGCAAGTTCTCGCTGAAGCACAGCGTAACTCGCGCGGGTGGGACGGCCAGTCAAATGAATTCGGAAACCGTTTTCCCGGTCGGCCCGCCGCGAATGCGGGCCCGAGCGCTCAGCGGACGGCGAGCTCGAGGATGGGCATGCCTGCGCGCACGGTCCGTTGCTGCTCGATCTCGATGATCTCGTCGATCGCCGACACGCAGCCGCCGCAGTACTTCCCGGCCTCGCAGATGCGCACGATCTCGTTGCGACTGTTCGCGCCGTCCCGAACCGCCCTGCGGATCGCGCGATCGGTGACGCCCCTGCACTGACAAACGATCATCGGTCTCGACCTCTCGCGAAGGGGCCGTCCGGCTGGCGGCCCTTCCGGATACATCGACTCTACCATATTGAAAATGAAGTTCAATATCAATTTCGTCTTGCGAACTGCATTCGGGGCGCTCGGAGCTCCTCGGAGTTTCTGGATTCATCATAGATTTCGGACGCTTATGGTAATATCTGCGGCGTCGCGAGGGCTTCGGGCAGGGCCGGCCGCGGAAATTGCCGCTCGAATGACCCCATCTGTCATCCGCGTGCGCGAAGATCGCGGGCGGCCCGCGACGCGATGCCGGGAGCTTTCGGGGGCTGCGGCTCGGCGCCCCGAACGGCCCGCGGGTCGCCGGGGTCGGAGGCCCGGAGGGTGGGGATGGGTTCGAAGGACGCTGCGGGCGCAGCGCGGTGAGCGCGCCGGGTGAGGCGACGCTCGGGGGACGAGTGATCGCGTCGCGCGGCGCGCGCGCCGCGGAGTCGCAGCTGCTCGAGGAACTCTGCGCGCTCGCGCGCGCGGGCGCTGCGAATCCCGCAGCGCTCCGCGAGCCCGTGCTCGTGATCGCGGCGTCGCGAAGCCTGCGCGAGCACCTGACCGCGCGCCTGGTCGAGCGCTGCGGCCGCGCGGTCGCGGGGATCGCCATCCAGACCCTCGGCGGCCTGGTGGCTTCGATCCTCTCGCGCGCCGGCGAGACGCGCGCGTTCGAGCGCGCGTTGTTTCCGCCGCTGGTCCGGCAGCTCGCTCGGCAAGAGGCGAGCCTGCGCGAGTCGCTGGACGGCCTGGACCGGGGCTACGCGGCCGTGGTCGGGGAGGTCTCCGACCTGTTGGACGCGGGTCTCGAAGCGGCCCACGCGGACGCGCTGATCGAGTCGATCGGGGAGGCCGCGCGCGGCCCGCTCGCGCGACGCGCCGCGGCGGTGGTCCGGGTCGCCGCGCGCGTGAGCGAGCGGCTCGAGGCGCTCGGCGTGGGCCACGACTCCGCGCGGCTTCGCCGCGCGCGCGAACTGCTCGAGGCCGATCCCGAGCGCGCGCTGCGCGCGCGCGCGGTCCATGTCTTCGGCTTCGCGGACGCCACCGGTCTGCAGATGGATCTGATCGAGGCGCTGTTGCGACATCGCGGCGCCTGCGTGCACCTCGACGTCCCTCCGGACCCCGACGATCCGGCGCGCCCGGATCCGGGTGTCGCATTCTCGGATCGGTTCGGCGCGCGCATGCGCGGCGCGCCTGGCGTCGAGTCGCTGGAGCGATCCGAAGTCCCGGCGCGGCCGGAGATCCAGGTGCTGAGCGCACCCGGACTCGACGCCGAGGTGCGCGGGGTCGCGAACCGCGTCCGCGATGCGCTCGACGCGGGCGTCCGTCCGGAGCGGATCGGCGTCGTGGCGCGCAATCTCGAGCTCTACCGCGGCGCGCTGCGCGTGCAGTTCGGCCGGCTCGGCATTCCGCTGTCGGGGGTCGACCCGCGCGCCGCGCTCGCGCCCGCGACGCGCCGGCGCATGCTGGCGCTGCAGGCGTTGCTGCTCGCGGGGCCGCGTGCCTCCGTCGATCTCTGGCTCGATCTGCTCGACGCGCTGCCGGCATCCGCGCCGGGCGCGCGCGCTCTGTGCGCCGCGGAGCGCTCCGACCTGCGCGTGGCGTTTCACGCGTCGGGCGCCGGGCGGCTCGCCGACGCGGCGCGCTGGCAGGCGCGCCCGGGCGCCGCGCGCGCGCGGCTGCCGCGACGCGGCCTGTCGATCGACGGAGCCGGTGCGCCGACGGCGCCGCGCCGGGAGCTCCCGCCCGGGCGCCTCGCGGCGGCCGCGTCGGCGGCGCGCCTCGCCTCGGAGCACCTCGCAGATTGGCCCGACCGAGCCGCGCTGTCGGAGCACCTCGACGCGCTCCGGCGCCTCGCGATGGAGCATCTGGCCTGGTCTGCCGACGACGCCGCGGGAGCGGCGCTACTCGCGCTGATCGCAGCGGCGGACAGCCCGGAGTTCGAGCTCGAGCGCGAGGATTTCTGGCTCTACCTCGGCGCGCGCACCGAGAGAGCGCTCGCGCTTCCGATCGGAGGCGAGGGCGGCGGCGTGGCGGTGCTGTCGGTCGAACAGGCTCGCGCGCGAACCTTCGAGCGCTTGTTCTTGATCGGCGCGAATCGCGGGGTCTTTCCCCGCGCGATCGCGGAGGATCCCGTGCTCCCCGACGGCCTGCGCCGCAGGATGCGCGCGGTGCTTCCGGATCTCCCCGTCAAGCGAGAGGGCTACGACGAAGAGCGGTTCCTGTTCGCACAGTTGCTGTCGGCGAGCCCAACGGTGTTCGTATCGCACACCGCGCTCGACGAGGACGGGCGAAGCTGCTCGCCCTCTTCTCTGCTGGAGCGCCTGCGCGCGAGCTCGCGCGTGGATCTCCCGGGCTTCTGGCAGCCCGCGGCGTGCGACGATTCGCCGCCGCTGCGGACCGCCTGCGAGCACGCGCAGATCGCGGGCCTGTACGGCGCCCGCGCTCAGTTCGCGCGCGCGCTGCGGATCGCCGTCGAGGAGCAGTCCGCGAGCGATCCGGATGCGCTCGAGGTTCCGGGTGCGAGCGGCGCCGAGGCCCGCACCGCGGCGAGGATCGCGGTGCTCGAAGAATGGGAGTCTCGCGGCGATCGCCGCCTCGCGCTGGGCCCCTATTGCGGGTTCCTGGGGTCGATCGTCGATGCCGCGGATCCGCGCCGCGCACCGCTCTACGTGACGGGCGTCGAACAGATCGCGCGATGCGCCTGGCAGGCCTTCCTCGGCCGGCTGCTTCGCGTCGAGCCGCTGCCCGATGCGCTCGCCGAGCTTCCCGCGGCGGAAGTGCAGATCGTCGGGAATCTCGTGCACGGCGCGCTTCACGAGATCGTCGCCGAACAGCTGGCCTCGCGTGCGGGCAGCCTCGATGAGGTCGCCGCTCGCGCTCCGCAGCCGATTCCCTGGCCCGAGCGCGATCGCTTGAGCGACCTCCTGACGCGTCGCGCCCGAGCCCTTCTGCGCGACGAGGGCATCGCGACGCCCGGTTTCGAGCGCGTCCTCGTCGATCGCGCGCGCGACTGCGTGGCGCTCGCGCGCGAACTCGATTGGCCGGCCGAGGGCAGCGACGTCGGCGCGCTCGGCACCGAGGGCGAAGGGGCCGTGGCGTTTCGGGGGCACGACGGCGCGCCGCGGGAGCTGCGTTTTCGCGCCGATCGCGTGGATCGGGCCGCCGGTGTGCTGCACTGCATCGATTACAAGACGGGGAAGGCGGTCTCAGCTGCGAAGAAGCCCGATTCTCGGAGGAGCCACCTGCTGCAGGCCGTCGCGCGCGGGATCGCGCTCCAGGCCTGCGCGTATTCGCGGGGCGGAGCCCGGATCGCGGGTGATCACTCCGCGCGGGGCCGCTACCTCTACCTGGGGGCCGGAACTCCGGAATACGCGCGCATCGCGGAGGTCGCGTCGGAGGACGCGGAGTTCTCCGACGCGCTCGAACGCGCCGTCGCGGTCGTGTTCGAGGCCGTGGAGCGCGGCAGCCTGACGCCGCGACTCTTCGATGCGTCGAACGACCGGGAGCCGCAGCGCTGCCGCGACTGCGCGCTGAAGGTGGCCTGCCTGCGCGGCGACTCGGGATCGCGCGATCGCCTCGAGCGCTGGTTCGACTCGGCTCGCTCGGAGGACCTCGCGAAGCGGCTCGAAGCGGAGCGCTCGGCGCTGCAGCTCTGGGATCTGGGGGTGAAGTCGGCGTGAGCGGAGCGCGGACCCGATCTTCCGACGCGCTGCGCGCGGCCGACGAGCGCGCGCGAGAGATTGCGCGGCGGGAATTCCGGCGACCCGTCGTCGTCGAGGCGGGCGCGGGAACCGGCAAGACGACGGCGCTGGTCACCCGCGTGCTCTCGTGGAGCTTCGGTCCGGGTTGGGATCGGGCGAGCGAGCGTGCGGCGGCGGAGCGCGGGGGCGATCGCGACGACCGCATCGCGGCCCGGCTGCTGCGCGGCGTCGTCGCGATCACCTTCACCGACAAGGCCGCCGCGGAGATGAGCGAGCGGATCGCCGATGCGCTGGGCGCGGTGGAGGATGGGGAGTCGCTCGGATGGCTTCCGGATCTCGCCCCCGCGCTGCGCCCCGACGAGCTTCGCTCGCGTGCGCGCGCGTTGAGCGGCGCGCTCGAGCACCTCGTCGTCCAGACGATCCACGCCTACTGCCGTCGCCTGCTCGTCGAGAACTGCCTCGATGCGGGCCTGCATCCGAATCTCGAGGTCGACGCCGACGGGAGACTGCGGCAGCGGGCCGCCCGGTCCGCGATGGAGGCCGCGCTGGAGTCCAGCTACGCGCATTCCGGAGATCCGGGTTTTCTCGCGCTGGCGGCGCGCGGAATCGGACCTCGCGAAATCGAAGCCGAGCTGATCGAGCTGCTCGATGCGGGATTTCCGTCCGAGGCGCTGCGCGCGGACCCCGCGACCGCCGACCGCATCGCCGCGCTGATCGATCGGCTGCGCGATGCGCTCGAGCATTTCGCCGCGATCGATCGCGGCGATCTCGCGAGCGTCGGGGGCGTTGCCACCGAGACGGCGGAATTCCTCGAGGGGCTGCGCGCCGCGTCGCGCGACTGCCCGCCGTCGAGTCGATCCGAGCTCACACGGTTCATCGAGCAGCAAAGGGCGCGGCGCACCGACCGACTTCGCGTGCGCCTGGATCATTGGAAACGGGGGGATTTCAACAAGGGCGAGCAGCGCGCCGTGGGCGATCGCGCGGAGCCGATCGCCGCCCGCGTGCGGGAGCTGCTGCCGCTCCTCGATCACGCGCTCTCGATCGACCTCGATGGGCTCGACGCCGCGCGAGGCGCGCTCGCCGCCCCGCTCGCAGCGGCCGAGATGCAGCTCCGCGCGGCCGGAGCGCTCTCGTTTGCGGCGTTGCTCCGCGAGACGCGCTCGCTGCTGCGCCGGCGCCCCGACGTCGCCGAGCGGATTCGATCCGGTATCGACCAGCTGCTCGTCGACGAATTCCAAGACACCGATTGGCATCAGTGCGAGATCGTGCGCGCGTTGGCGCTCGAAGGCCGCGACGACTCGCGCCCGGGCCTCTTCATCGTCGGCGATCCCAAGCAGTCCATCTACAGCTGGCGGAGGGCCGATCTGGCCGCGTACCACGCCTTCGTCGAGGAAGTGCTCCGCGCGGACGGCGAGCTCGTGCGCTTGTCGGTCAACTTTCGCTCGGTCCCGAGCGTGCTCGATGAGGTCGAACGCGTCGTTGCACCCGTGATGCAAGCCGCGGTCGGCGTGCAGCCCGCATTCGAGCCGCTCGTCGCCTGCCCGAAGTTCGCGGACTCGGCGGGGTTCCGCGCCGACCGGCTCCGCTCCGTCGAGTACTGGATCCCCACCGCGCTGGACGACGAGGGCAGCGAGCCCCGCAAGACCAGCGCTGGCGAAGCCGCGCGGATCGAGGGGCGCCGGCTGGCCCGCGACCTGCGCGAGCTGCACGACCGGCACGGCGTGGCGTGGAAGTCGATCGGGGTGCTGTTCCGCAGTCGCGGCGATTGGGAGATCTATCTGTCGGCGCTGCGGGAGGCGGAGATCCCCTACGCGGCCGAGGGGGATCGCAGCTACTACCGGCGTCGCGAGATCATCGAAGCCGCCTGTCTCGTCCGCTGCATTCTCGATCCGAACGATCAGCTCGCGTTGATCGCGTATCTGCGGTCGGTCGCGGTCGGTGTTCCGGACGCCGCGTGGATTCCGCTCTGGTCACGCGGTTTTCCCGATCGGATCGCGCAGCTGGATGCGCCCGACCCTCGGGCGCTCGCCGAGCTCGCCGCGGCGATTCGCGAGGCCGCGGCGGAAGTTCCCGCCGACGTTCCCGGTATCCAGCGGATCGCCGGCTGGGAGGATCTGCTGCTCTGCGCCACGAGCGACATCGCGCAGCTGCGCGAGTCCTTCGCGCGCGACCCCGCGGACGTCTTCATCGAGAAGCTTCGAACGCGCACCTTGTTCGAAGCCACGGCGTCGGCTCGCTATCTCGGAGCGTGGCGCTGCGCAAATCTCGAGCGCTTCTTTCGAGAGCTCTACGTGGAGCTGGAGAGCGAGCGCGACACGCAGGCGCTGCTGCGCCGGCTGCGCGCGGCCCTCGCGAGCGAGCAGGAAGCCGAGGAGGGTCGCCCGGCGGACATGCTGTCGGACTCCGTCAAGGTGATGACGATCCACGGCGCGAAGGGCCTCGGATTCGCACACGTCTATCTGATGCAGCTCCACAAGGGAGCCGGCCGTCGAACCGATTCGCCGTCGCGCGCGGCCGAGCACGCTGGAGGATTCGAGTACCAGTTGTTCGGCACACCCACCCTCGGATGGGATTGCGTGCTGCGCGAGCGCGCTCGGGCGGCCGACGCCGAGCGGGTTCGGCTGCTCTACGTGGCGATGACCCGCGCCGAGCAGCGCATCGTGATGACGGGGCTCTGGGCCGAACAGCAGCAGCGGCCGGGTCCGGAGCAGGCGATCGAGCTCGTCGTGCCGCGCATCGAATCGACCGAAGGGCTCGCGCACTGGCTCTCGGGTGCGGCTCGGGAGGGCGCCTTCGATTTCACCGATCGGTTCGGCGCGCGCTGGTCGCTGCCCGAGCTGGAGGCCGCCGGGGACGAGGCGCCCGCGAAAGCGCGGTCGCGCGGCGTGCGGCTCGCGTCGGAGTCCGACGTCGCCGCGGCTTCTCGCCGACTCGTCGCGTTGCGCGGGGACGCCCGCGCGAGGATGGCGCGGTCCATGACCTCGGCGGCGTCCGCGCGGGCTCGCGGCGGCGAGGGCGATCGCGGCGCGGAGGGCTCGGAGAGCGGCGTAGAGGAGTGGGCGCGCAGCGCAGACGATTGGGAGGGTGGCGTCGAAGATTGGGCGCGCGACGCCTGGGCGGCTCGGGGCGGGGAGGGCGAGACTGCGCGTGCGATCGGTGTCGCGGTCCATCGGGTGCTCGAGGAATTCGATTTCGACGCAGACGCGGAGGCCGAGGCGGCGCGCCAGCGCGACGCGCTCGCGCGACATCTGGCGCAGATCGCACCGTGCGATCGCGCGGATGCCGCGGTCGACGCCGGGACGCAGCTGTGGGATCGCGTCGTGGGAGGGAAGCTGTTCTCGCGCCTGCGCGAGCTGTCCGATCGAATCGTCGCGAGGGAGCTCGCGGTTCTGGGCCCGCCGGCCGACGAGCGGGGCCCGGTGGGCTATCTCGGCGGCGTGATCGATCTCGTCTACCGGGATCCCGGCGATGACCGTCTCGTGGTGGCCGATTACAAGACGGATTCCGTTTCGCCATCGGAATCGGCCGGCGCGCGCGCGGACGCCTACGCGGAGCAGGGCCGAAACTACCAGCACCTGCTCCGCGACGCGCTCGGGCTCGGTTACACGCCGCGCTTCGAGCTGTGGTTTCTCGGGGCGGACGAGATCGTGCGCATCTGAACGGACGGATGGTCGGCCGAGCGCTCGAGCTCGTGGCGCGCGCATCGCGCCGGTCGCTTGTTCAATTCCGGTGGATCTACGTCATAATCCATCTCACCGCTCGCGGGGGGGCCGCCGTGAAGGCGTCGATTGAATTGGTGAGATGCGCGGAAGCCGGGGGCGCGAGACCGTGAGCGGGGCCTCCGCGGGCATCGGCAGCTCCTCCGTCAGAGCAATCCTCGCGCGCGAGTCCGCCGCTGGCGAGGTCACGGTGCGCGGCTGGGTTCGCACGGCGCGCCACTCGAAGGGGGTCTCGTTTCTCGAAGTGAGCGATGGGTCCTGCTTTGCGGGCATTCAGGTCGTCATCGCTCCCGATCTCGAGAATTTCGACACGGAGCTCAGCCATCTCCAGACCGGTTGCGCGGTGTCGGTGACCGGTGAGCTCGTCGATTCGCCCGGCAAGGGCCAGCGGTTCGAGCTGCAAGCGCGGCGCGTCGAGGTGGTCGGCCTGGTCGAGGAGGACTACCCCCTGCAGAAGAAGCGGCACTCCTTCGAGTTCCTGCGCACGCTCGCGCATCTGCGCCCGCGCACGAACACGCTGGGCGCGGTGTTTCGGGTTCGCAACGCCGCGTCGGCGGCAATTCACGAATTCTTCCAGGAGCGCGGCTTCGCACTGCTGCACACCCCGATCATCACGTCATCGGATGCCGAGGGGGCCGGGCAGATGTTCCGGGTCTCGACGCTCGACGCCGCCGATCCGCCGCGCGATGGCGATGGGGCCGTCGATTTCGAGCGGGATTTCTTCGGTCGTGAGACCTTTCTCACCGTTTCGGGGCAGCTCGAGGCCGAAATCGCCGCGCTCGCGCTCAGCAACGTCTACACCTTTGGCCCGACCTTCCGCGCGGAGAACTCGAATACGAGCCGGCACCTCGCCGAGTTCTGGATGATCGAGCCCGAGATGGCATTTTGCGAGCTCGACGGAAACATGGATCTCGCGGAGGCGTTCTTGAAACACGTATTCGCGCGCGTCCTGGATCGTTGCCCCGACGACATGGAATTCTTCAACGAACGCATCGATCAGACGGTGCTCGAAACGCTGAACCATATCGTCGAGACGCCCTTCGAGCGGATCACCTACACCGAAGCGATCGAGATCCTCGAGCGCAGCGGCGAGACCTTCGAGTTCCCGGTGGCGTGGGGCGCGGATCTTCAGAGCGAGCACGAGCGATTCCTGACCGAAAAGCACATCGGAAAGCCCGTCGTCGTCATCGACTATCCCGTAGAGATCAAGGCCTTCTACATGTACCTCAACGATGACGAGCGAACCGTTCGAGCGATGGATGTGCTGGTTCCCAAGGTCGGCGAGATCATCGGAGGCTCGCAGCGCGAGCACCGCCTGGATCGGCTGAAGCGGCGCATGCGCGATCTGGGGCTCGATGAATCCGCGTATTGGTGGTATCTCGATCTGCGCCGCTACGGTACGGCGCCCCATTCGGGATTTGGCCTGGGGTTCGAGCGCATCGTGCAATTCATGACGGGCATGGCCAACATCCGCGACGTGGTCCCGTTTCCGCGGGTTCCGGGTTCGGCCGAGTTCTAGCCCGTGCGGAGGTTGCATTGAAAGCCCATGTGGCCGTGCTCGGACGGGACGATCCGATCGAGCTGATGGATTGGATCATCGAGTTCGCATGCGGGTGCGACGACCGCAGTTTGGCCGAGGACTGCTGCGCGCGTCTCGCGCGCCACCGCAATGCGAGGGTGCGGGGCAATGCGATGCTCGGTTTCGCGCATCTCGCGCGCCGCTTCGGTCACCTCGACGCCCGCCGCGTGAAGAGGCTCGTCGAGACCGCCCTCTACGACGGAAGCGACTACGTGCGCGAGCAGGCCCGGTCGGCCGCCGAGGACCTGAGCACCTTGCTGGCCTGGGAGGTTGCGTTTCCCGACGACGAACCAGCCGATCAGGCGGCACAGACGTAGTCGACGCCATCGCTCAGGCCGGCCCGGTCGAGCGCGCCGCGGATCTGCGCGCGGGCGCGCGCGCCGACCACCGACACCACGAGCCGCTGCCGGGGGGCGCGCATCCAATCGGACGGGCGGACGACCGGGGCTCCCGCGATCGAATGGCCGATGCGGCCCGGATGCAGCTCGAGGATCGCGCTCGGCCGCTTGCCGCGCTCGCGCAGCGCGCGCTGCAGGCAGCGGCCGGTTCCGCCATAACCCCACAGCGCGTATTCGTCCGAGTCGGCGAGAAAGGAATCGACGAGATGCTGCGCCTTGCAGGCCGTGAAGCGATCGATGGAGTAGATCTCGCTGGTTCGCGAGAGGCGCTTGGGACCATCTCGCCACGAGAGCAGCTCCCGCGGAACGACGTCGAGCTCCCATCCGGCTGCCAACAGGCGGAGCACGAGGTCGTAGTCTTCCGCCCAGCCGCAATCTCGGTAGGGGTGGGCGATCAGGATCTCGCGGCGAATCATCAGCGTGGGATGGGCGATCGGGCATTCCACGAATGCCTCGGCGCGAACGTCGCGCGGGGAGGCGATCGCGTTGAGCCAGCGCTCGTAGGCGCGCATGCCGTCACTGAGGCCGCGCCGCGGGAAGAGCCGCACCCGGCAGCCGACGGCCGCGAGGCCGGGGTCTCGCTCCAGCGCTGCGCACTGGGCGGCGATCCGATCGGGGTGCATCCAATCGTCGGCGTCCATGCGCGCCACGAAGCGCCCCCTGCAGCGCTCGACCCCGTCGACCAGCGTTGCTACCAGCCCGCGATGCTCGCGAGCGAGCAGACGAAACCGCGCGTCGGTCGCAGCGAAGTGCCTCGCGATGTCGACTCCGCGGTCGGATGATCCGTCGTCGACCAGCACGCATTCCCAATCGGTGTCGGTCTGGTTCCGGATGCTGCGCAGACAAGTCCGCAGCGTGCCGGCCGCGTCGAACACGGGCAGAAGAATCGAGGTTCGGGGTCGATCCTGCACGATTTCTCCAGGCTTCAGGCGCTCGGCTCGCGAGCGCGCCATGCCATCTGGGACCGCATCGGATCACTCGACGTAGATCGGACTCGACCACGCGGCGCCGCTGTCCAGCTGCACGGCCCGCACGTAGAGGTATTCCCCGGAGACCAGGCCTTCGATCTCACGGGTCAGCGAGATCTCGAGCAACGCGTCGAGGGGCTTGGAGTCGACGAGCTCTCCGCTGCGAATCAGATCGATGCGTTCGAGGGGCGTCTCCGCGATGATTTGGACGAAGAGCTCTCCGTCGTAGCTTCCCCCTTCGGGCTTCGGGATCGCGGAGCCCATCGGGTACTGGTCGAGTGCGGTGCGCAGGATGATTCTGGGTCCGTTGGTGGCGTAGACGCGCCGTGCGCGCAGCGCCGCGAGCACCGACGCGCGCGTCAGTGTGTCGGTGACGATCGCCGCGAGCCCGCCCGACTCCGTGTTCAGATGGGCGAGGCCCGGGTGGCCGTCGTGGCTGTCACCACTGCCCACGAAGCCAAATCGGTACCCGCGATCGAGCACGTCCCTCACGAAGTTCCCGGGGATCGGATCGTAGATCACGACCGGCGAATCCAGCGCCTCGCTGCTGCCGTGAACGGAGGCGATCTCCGTCACGGGCTCGAGGACCGGGTCCGGCGGGATCTCCCAATTCGTGGGCATCACGCCACCCGCGGAGTGGTGGGCGAACGTGAGCGCGCGCTTGCCACGCAGCGCGTCCCAGAGTTGAGTCGGCGTTTCGTAATCCGTGGAGATCGAGCTGTAGATCTCGCCCTCGTCTTCGAAGTAGAGAACGTGTCGGTGTCCGTGGATCCAGTTGGTCCACTCGTAGCCGAGCAACGTCACGAAGCGGCCGGGTCGGTGGAAACGGCGCGTCTGGAGCTTGGTCTCCTCCCAGAGTTTGGGGTGCTGATCCATCTGCAGCACGCCCCAGTGGTCGTGATCCGTGATCGCGACCACGTCGAGGGCGGAGACATCGCGCGCATAGGTGAAGTAGTCTTCGAGGGTTCCGGTTCCGTCGGACAGGCTCGTATGGCCGTGAAGATCCGCCCAGAAGAGGTTCTGCGCGTCGGGAGAGACGAGCATCGGGTTGCTCTCGCCGACGATCCCGTCTTCCGATTGTGCGCGCACCCGCACCACGCCCGTCTCCCGTGCGATCGCCTCGAAGGTCTTCCGCCCGCGATCGGATCCGACGAGGGTCACGCTTTCCGCCAGCTCGAGCTCGATCTCCGCTGGTGCGGCGGTGAGCGCGATCCTGCCTTCGTATGGATACCCGGTGTTCGCGCGGGGATCGAGCGCCGCGACCGTGATCCGGAAAGGCCTGCCGGGCCGCACGACGCTCGGTAGCGTGACCCGGAGCTGGCTCGGCGGAGCCGAGAGGACGTCGATGCCGGGCGAATCCTTCAAGAAGACGCGGAAGCCATCGCCGTCCCCGTCGATCGCGAACCAGAAGCGGGAATTCTTCTCCGCGAGCGCGTCCGCGAGCGCGCCCGCCGGCCCCGCGCCGTACACCAGCGTGATCTGGTCTCCGGCTCGGAGCGCGCGCCCGGAGACCCGCAAGGCGAGAAGCTGGTGGTCGATCGTGTTGGCATCGAGCTCGATGTCCGCGTGGCTCGGCGACACGGTCGTGTATCCCTCGAGCTCGGGCACGTCGACCTGCGGCGTACTCCATTCCCAAAACGGCGAGACCTGGAAATAGATCAGGCCGCCGACGGCAATTCCCTCCTCTCCGATTTCGTAGATCAGTCTGAATCGCCCGGGCATTCCGGCGACTGCGAAATCGGGATCCCCCGGCAGCTGCTCGAGCCAGGCGCGCCCGCCGCCGTCCGAGGCGTGCGGCGTGGCGGCGAGGCTCTCGCGGAGGCTCTCGACGAGCTCGGGGACTGCGCCGATCGGATGGCCTCCTTCGCCCGGCGGATTCTCCGCGATCCGCGCGTCGTCACCCGCTCGGTGCTCCCGGGTGTCGCGCCCGCACGCGCCCCAGCCGGTCGCGATGAGCGCAATCGCCCCGCAGATCCACACGCACTTCGCGAACACCCGATTTCCCCCGCGATCGAAGCCGGCGGCGATCAGCATAGCCCCGATGCGCGGCGCCGACCGGAGCCGTGCCCCATCCCATTACGCCACGGTTGAAAAGATCCGACCTCACTGTGTCGGGGTGTCGGCGCTTGCGTCGGGCGGTGGCGATCCATTTCCGCTTCAGCCCTCAAGGCTTTCTTCCGTTTTATCCATAGCCGAGTTCCGTTGCCGCGAACCCCGCGGGGTGGAGCGCGGCGCCTGTCTGTAACGGGAGAGGCATCTGGAGATGTCGTCGAGTCCTGCGGCGAAACGCGCAGAAAGTCGACAACCGTGGGTTACGTGCGGATTGTTGGTTCTCTGTGCGGTCGCCTCGCTGTACTCGAATCGCCTCGAAAAACAGGTCCTGAGCTCGGCCGACGCAGCCGTCTCGAGGGCGGCCGCCTATTGGACCGAGCGGCCCTACCTCGAGCCCGCCGACATCATCGTCGAACAGCTGACGATCGAAGCGGTCCAGAGCCGGCGCGCGGAATTCGCTCGCGAGCGATCCGGACGCGGCTCGATCGGCGTTCCGATGGCGGTCCGAACTCACTACCAGGAGATCCTCGACGGGTTGACGGAGGAAGCGATCCAACCCCTCTCGAAGCTTCCGCGCTACGAAATGGGGGTTCGCGCATCGAAACCCAGCGGTGTCTCCTATCTATCCCACGCATTCCTGCACGAGGGATGG
The DNA here is from genome assembly GCA_041579295.1 of Myxococcota bacterium. GTDB lineage: Bacteria > Myxococcota_A > UBA9160 > UBA9160 > SMWR01 > JACZVU01. The sequence goes on from JBFGGA010000023.1 coordinate 15,818, forward strand.
CTGCACCTGATCGGTAGTGGAATCTTCCTGTTCTTTCTCGGCGCCGGGATCGAGCGCGTGTGGGGACATGCGCTGTTCGGTGTATTCGCGCTCGCGTCATCCGTCGCGGCGGCCACGGGGTTCCGAATCGGAGCTGCCGAGCTGGACGCGGCGCTGATCGGAGCTTCTGGGATGATCGCGGGTCTGTTGGCCGCCTTTGTGCTCCGCTTCGCACCACCGCGCGCAGAGGCGAGCTACTGGCCCGTCCTCGTCGGGGCTCTTTGCTGGCTCACACTTCCCGCCGTTTTCGGCTGGCATGGGTCGATCGTTCCGGGCCCCACCGCAGACGTCGAGCTGTCCGCACTGCAGAGGGCCTCGTTCTGGTCAGTCGGTGGTGGTCTCGTGTTTGGCTTTGCGATCACCGCGGTGATGATGCTCGGCAAGATCGAGTCGGCCCTCTTCGATACCGACGCGGCCCCGGTCAAGCAGCCGAGCGTGGATCCCGATCTCGCGGCGGCCCTCGACGCGCGGGCCAATGGGCAGTCCGCTGAGGCGTTCGAGTTGATCTCGGCGCTGCTCGAGCGCAAACCCGAACACCGCGCTGCGCTGCTCGCGATGTGGGAGGTAGCGCTCGAGCTGGGGCGCCATTCCGACGCATCCCGCGCGATGCTTCGGGTCGTTCGCGACGAGGTGCGCCGAAACGCGTCGTCTGCGGTCGATCATTGGCTCGACCTCACGCGCCGCGGATTGCACGGCGAGGCCGAGCCCGCGCTGCTGATTCACATCGCCCTGATGCTCTGCGAGGCCGGCCATCGGGTCGAGGCGCTCGGCGCACTCAAGACCGCGCTCGAGATATCGGTGCACAGCGATGCTCCGGAAATCGCGGCGCGCGTGGCGCGGGCCTCCCGGTCGCTGGATCGGGGGTTCACCGAGGCTGCGGCCTGGCACGCGCTGGGCTCGATGGATCTCTCCTTCCGGGATCGACAGAACCTCGAGAACCTCCTCGCGGAGCTCCAGCAGGAGGAGTCGGAGTCGCCCGCGCAGGCCGAGGCGAGCGACCGCGGCGTCGCCGCGACGAGCCTCGATCCTTCGAGCAGCCACCCGGAACCCGGCTCGCGCATCGACGACCGCCCGCTCGGCTGGGAGGCCCCCGGCCTCTCCGAGGGCGCGGAATCTCCCCACGCGACCGCGACCCGGCCCGATGCGGGTGCGGGCGTCGGTGCGGGTGCCGCCGAGCCCGCCGCTGCGCCCCGACCCGTCCCGATCGAGCTGGAGATCTCATCGCGCGAGATCCGGGTCGTTCGCGCGCAGCCGAGCGAGCTGACCGAGGATGGACTGCTGCTCGAGATCGAAGGCGGCGAGAAGCGCAAGATCGGCTTCGAGCGCATCGACGCGATCTCGGTCGTCGCGGTCGAGGGGCTCGCATCGAAATTCGTGATCTTGGTCGACCTGGTCTTGAACTGGATGTCCGAGCCGCCCGAGCCCTACCGCGTCATCCGCCTGCGGGGCGATCGATTCGACCCGCGCCGATTCTCACCAGGCCACGATTCGCCGCTGGACGCGATGCGCGTGTTCACGACGCGGCTGCTCCAGCGGGCCGATGCAACCGCACTGCCCGACACGCGTTCGGTTCAGGGCGCGCCATTCGCATCGTTCGCCGACCTCGCCAGCTATCACCGCACGATCTTCGCCGTGGAGGAGGAGGCCGCGGAGGCGGATCCGGTCGCTTGAGCTTCGCCTACGGGCGGATCGAGTAGCTCCGCGGACCGAGGTGTTGGGCGAGCGACGGCTGGATCCAGTCGATCCAATCGCAGAGCGCGGGCCGGGTTCGACGCGGGTCGATCAGGTCGTTGACGCCGAAAGCCTCGGCGCGGGCGAAGGGCGAGCGCTGCGCGGCGAACGACTCCTCGAGCTCGCGGCGGCGCGCTTCCGGGTTCGGCGCCGCCGCAATCTCTCGACCGAACGCGATCGCCACACCGCCTTCGACCGGGAGGGTCCCACCCTCCGCGGAGGGCCACGCAAGCGTGTAGGCGTCGGGGCCGAAGTGCGCCGCGGCCGCGACCCCGTACGCCTTGCGCACGATCACGCTCGCCCACGGGACCGTCGACTGGACCGCCGCGAACATCGCCTCGGTGCCGAAGCGAATCGTGCCGGCCTTCTCGGCTTCGCTCCCGATCATGAAACCGGGTTCATCGACGAAGCTCACCACCGGAAGGTGAAAGGTGTCGCAGAGATCGATGAATCTCCGGGCCTTGCGAGATCCGTGCGCGGTCATCGCGCCCGCGTAGTACTTCGTATCGTTGGCGAAGATTCCGACGGGCTGGCCGTTCATCCGCGCCAGGCCGGTGATCTGTCCGCGTCCGTAGCTCGGGGCGATCTCGAAGAAGGAGTCGCAGTCGACGACGAGGGCGACGAGTCGGCGCATGTCGTAGATCTCGCGTCGGCTCCGCGGAACGATCGAGATCAGCTCCTCCTCCTCGCGATCCCGATCGTCCGCGCAAGGCGTGCGCGGCGCCGGCTCCCATACGTGGGTGGGCAGATAGCCGAGAAAGCGGCGGATGGCCTCGAAGGCCTGCTCCTCGTCTTCGACGACGTTGTCGACGACGCCGCTTCGGGCATGAACCCGCGAGCCTCCGAGCGCTTCCTTGCTGAGCGATTCTCCGATCGCGCGCTCCACCACGGCGGGGCCAGCGACCAGGACCTGGGCGGTGTATCGCGTCATCACCGAGAAGTGCGAGGCGACGAGTCGCGCGGCGGGAAATCCCGCGACGGCTCCGACCGCCGCGGAGACGACCGGGACGCTCGCCATCGCCCGCATGATCGAGTGGAAGCGGTGCGGCGCGTAGACGGGATCGCTCGCGGGGACGTGCCCCTTGCCTCGCGGGCCCGTCACGCTCCCCCCCGCGCCCTGCAGGAACCGGATCAGCGGGAGCTTGAAGCGGCACGCGAGCTCCTCGGCGTACACACTCTTGCGGAGACCAGAAGGGGAGGGCGATCCGCCCCGCTGGGTGAAGTCCTCGCCGCCCACCACGCACGGACGCTCGTCCAGCTTCGCGAGGCCGAGCACGTAGTTGGCGGGGGTGAATCCGGTCAGCTCGCCGCGCTCGTCGTACTCCGGCTCGCCCGACAGGCTGCCCTGTTCGCGGAAGGAGCCGCTGTCGACGAGCGCGTCGATGCGCTCGCGAATCGTCAGCCGCCCGAGCTCGTGCTGCTTGGCGACGGCGTCCTCGCCCCCGAGCTTCGCGGCCAGTCGGCGGCGCTGCTCGATTCCATCGACCTCGGGCTTCCAGCTCATGGGAGCATGGTAGTCGAGCTGGCTGCCGCGCTGGCCGACCGCCGCGCGCCGCTCGATCGCGGGTCGCCGCGCCCGCCGCCGCGCGCCCCGGCTGCATCAAGACCAACGAAAATAAAGAGTTACGGGGTCGAATGGCCACTCAGGTTGCGGCTCGCGTCGACCGAACGTATGTTTCGAACGATCGTTCGAATTTGAAGGGAGGCCCCGTGCCCCAACGCGCCGACCAGCGACTCGCGCTCGCCCGGATCCCGCCGAACGAACGCGGGCGCGGCGCGGAAACGCGCGAACGCCTGCTCGACGCCGCCGAGCGGGTCTTTGCCGAGCGCGGCTTCGAGGGCGCGTCGATGCGCGCGGTCACGCAGGCGGCCGGCGCGAGCGTCTCCGCGGCCAACTACCACTTCGGCTCGAAGCAGGCGCTGCTGCGCGCGACGCTGCTGCGCTGCGTCGGTCCGCTCAACGAGCGGCGGCTCGCGCGGCTCGACGCGCTCGAGGTCGCCGCGGGCGGCCGCCCGCTCGAGCTCGAGACGATCGTCGAGGCCTTCCTGCGGCCCGTCGTCGAAGCGCACGCGTCGTCGGCCGACGCCACCGCGCGATTCCGCCAGGTGGCGGCGCGCCTCTACTCGGATCCGCCCGACGTCGTCGCCGCGATGAAGCGCGAGCTCTTCGGTCCGGTCGCGGCGCGCTTCGTCACGGCGCTGTGCGCCGCACTGCCCGAGAAGACGCGCGAGCAAATCGAGCTGGGCTTCCAGTTCAGCGTGGGCGTCATGGTGCACGTGATCAGCGGTCACCTCGTGACGGTCGCCGATCCCGAGGACGAGGCGCGCGAGGGGTGGACTTCGCGCCTCTCCGATGAGTCGGTGTTGCAGCAGATCATCGCCTACGTGGCTGCCGGGCTGCGCGCTGCAGCGGGCCCGCGCGGGGGTGCGAGGTGAGTGTGGAGAGGAAAGCGCTCGTCCCCCTGGCGATCCTGGGGGTCGGTCTGGTCGTCGTCGGCATCCTCTCCTTGACCCGTCCGGGCGTGAAGCAGGATCGACCTCCCGTGAGTGCGCCGCTCGTCTCCGTGATCGAAGCGCAGCCGCGCGATCTGCAATTCTCGGTGCACACGCAGGGGACCGTCGTACCGCGCACCGAGAGCGACCTCATCTCGCAGGTCTCGGGCGAGGTCGTCTGGGTTTCGCCCAACCTCGTGTCCGGCGGATTCTTCGAGGCGGGCGAGCCGCTGCTGCGCATCGACCCGTCGGATTACCGCGTCGAGCTCGAGGCCGCGCGCGCCGTCGTCGCGCGGACCCGGAGCGAATATGAGCGCGCCAAGACCGAGATCGAACGACAGCGCCGGCTCGCCGAGCAAGGGGTCGCGAGCCAGGCGCGGATCGACGACGCCGAGAACGCATTTCGGGTGGCGGAGGCCGAGCTCCGCGAGCACACCGCGCGGCTCGCGCGCGCGGAGCGAGACCTCGATCGCACCGAGATTCGCGCGCCCTACCCGGGCCGCGTGCGCTCCGAGAAGGTCGACGTCGGTCAGTTCACCAGCCGCGGCGTTTCGATTGCGACGCTCTACGCGACCGACTACGCGGAGGTGCGTCTGCCGCTGCCCGATCGCGACCTCTTCTACCTCGACCTTCCGTTCGACCTGAACGGCGCCTCCGATCCCGATCCGAGCGAAGCGAAGCGCGGACCCGAGGTGAGGCTGCGCGCGGAGTTCGCGGGCGAGCCGCGAACCTGGATCGGGCACATCGTGCGCACCGAAGGCGAGATCGACCCGAAGAGCCGCATGGTCCACCTCGTCGCGCGCGTCGAGGATCCCTATGGCCGCAGCGGCGTGCGGGATTCGGTTCCGTTGGCAGTCGGCCTGTTCGTCCAAGCCGAAATCCAGGGGCGGACGGTCGAGAACGTCTTCGTGCTGCCGCGCACGGCGCTGCGCACCGAAACCGGCGAGGATCTCGTCTACGTGGTGGACGACGGGGATCGGCTGCGCTTCCGCACAGTCGAGACGCTGCGCGCGGAACGCGACGAAGTCGTCATCGGCAGCGGTCTGCAGCCCGGCGAGCGGGTCTGCATCTCGCCGATGGCGGCGGCCGTCGACGGAATGGCGGTGCGGGCCGTTCGCGCCCCGGAGGACGAGGATCTGTTGGGGCAGCAGCAGTCTTCGGAGGATGCGGGCGGGCTCGACTCCGCGATGGTCCAGAGGCCGCTGTGAACCGCCCGATCGAGTGGTTCGCGCGCAACCACGTCGCCGCGAACCTGCTGTTGCTGGTGATGGTCGTCGGCGGCATCGTCGCGCTCCCCTCGATCCAGCAGAAGATCTTTCCCGACATCGATATCGACATGATCTCAGTCGGTGTGACCTATCTCGGGGCCGCTCCCGAAGAGGTCGAAGAGGGCGTCTGCATTCGGATCGAGGAGGAGATCCAGGGAATCGACGGCATCGAGCGGATCACGTCGAACGCTGCGGAGGGCGCCTGCGTGGTTTCGGCCGAGTTGATCTCGGGCTACCCGGTCGACCGCGCGCTGAGCGAGATCAAGAACGCGGTCGATTCGATCTCGACGTTTCCGGTCGAGACCGAAAAGCCGATCGTCAGTCACGTCCAGGCCCGTCGCACCGCGCTCCAGATCGCGCTGTACGGTGACGTCGAAGAGCGCACCCTCAAGATCTACGGCGAGCGCATGCGCGACGAAATCGCCGCGCTGCCCGACGTGACGCAGGTCGTTCTGTCGGGTTCGCGCAGATACGAGATCTCGATCGAGGTCTCCGAGGAGACGCTGCGCCGGCACGGGCTGACCCTCGACCAGGTGGCGTCCGCCGTTCGGCGTGGCTCGCTCGATCGGCCCGGCGGATCGATCAAGACCGCGAGCGGCGAAATCCTGCTGCGCACCAAGGGGCAGGCCTACACGAAGGAGGAGTTCGAGCGCATCGTGGTCGTCACGCGAAGCGATGGGACCCGCTTGCTGCTCGGAGAGATCGCGAACGTCGTCGACGGCTTCGAAGAAGACGATCGGTACGCGACCTTCGATGGAGCGCCCGCGGTCTTGATCCGCGTCTACCGCGTTGGCGATCAGAAGGTCCTCGACCTCGTGGCGCGCGTGAAGGAGTGGGTGGCGCAGGCGAGCGCGCGACTCCCGGACGGCCTGGCGATCGAGGTCTGGAGGGACGGCTCGCGCTCGCTGCGCGATCGCCTCGACATCCTGATTCGCAACGGCTGCTGGGGATTCGTGCTCGTCTTCGCGGTGCTCGCGGTCTTCCTGCGCCTGCGCCTCGCGTTCTGGGTCGCCATCGGCGTGCCGGCCTCGTTCGCGGGCGCCCTCGCGCTGTTTCCAATCCTCGACATCTCGATCGACGTGATCTCGCTGTTCGCGTTCATCCTGGTGCTCGGACTGCTCGTCGACGACGCGATCGTGGTCGGCGAGAACGTCCACCGGCATCAAGAGAGCGGGGACGACGCCCTCGTGGCCGCGATCTCCGGGACGCAGGAGGTCGCCACCCCGGTGATCTTCGGGATCCTGACGACGGTTGCGGCGTTCATGCCGCTGCTGGTATCGCCCGGCCACTACGGTCAGGTGTTCAGCGCGATCGGTCTCGTCGTCGTTCTCTGCCTGTTCTTCTCGCTCGTCGAGTCGCAGCTCGTACTGCCCGCTCACCTCGGCCACATGAAGATCGCGCGGCGATCGGCTTCGGGTGCGCGCGAATCGCGAGCCCACGGCGCCGGCTGGTGGCGCAGGCTGCGCGAAGTCGCCGGGCGCTGGCGCCGTCTGCAGCGGTCGACCGCGGACAGCCTCGAACGCGTCGCGACCCATCACTATCGGCCCGCGCTCGCTGCAGCGCTGCGCTGGCGCTACACGACGCTGGCCGCGGGGATCGCGGTCCTGATGGTCGCCACGTCGCTCGTGAAGTTCGGCCATATCAAGTTCAGCTTCTTCCCGCCCATCGAGAGCGACTACGTCACCGCGCGGATCGTCATGCCACCTGGTACCGCCATCGAGGTGACCGCCGCCGCGACCCGCGAGGTCGAGTTGGCGGCTCGGCGCGTGAAGGCAGCTCTGGATGCCGAGATGGCCGACGATGGGCAGCCGATCATCCGTCACGTATTCGTGACCGTCGGTGAGCAGACCAGCAACCTGCACGGTCCCGCGTTCGTGGACGTCGGCGGCGGCACGAATCTGGGTGAAGTCGCGATCGAGCTCGCGAGTGGAGACGTCCGGCCGATCGCGGCATCCGCCATCGAGCAGCGCTGGAAGGACGAGACACCCCCGATTTCGGGCATCGAGGAGCTCCGCTTCGACTCGGTGCTGTTCTCACGGGGCGATCCGATCGACATCCAACTCGCGGCGGCCGAGGTTTCGGTTCTGGAGGCCGCAGCGGATCGATTGAAGGCGCGCCTCGCCGAGTACGCCGGCGTGACCGACATCGCAGACTCCTTTCGAGAGGGCAAGCGGGAAGTCAAACTGTCGCTGCTGCCGAGCGCCGAGCCGCTCGGGATCACGCTGGACGATCTCTCGCGTCAGGTACGCCAGGCGTTCTACGGCGCCGAGGCGCAGCGCATCCAGCGCGCGCGCGACGACATTCGCGTGATGGTGCGCTACCCGAGCGGCCAACGCCGCTCTCTCGCCGATCTCGACAACCTCCGGATTCGGACGCCCGACGGCGGTGAGGTGCCGTTCTACGCGGTCGCGCGCGTCGAGCAAGGGCGCGGCTACGCGACCATCAAGCGCTCCGACCGCAGGCGGGTGATCAACGTCACGGCCGATGTCGACGACAAGGTCGCCAATGCGAACGAAATCCTCGCGAACCTCAAGAGCGAGTTCCTGCCGGTGTTGCTGGCCGATTACCCGGGTCTCACCTACGACCTCGAGGGGGTGCAGCTCGAGCAGAAGAAGACGTTCGACGCGCTGTTGATCGATGCGGCCTTCGCGCTGGTGCTCATCTACGCGCTGCTCGCGGTGCCGCTGCGATCCTACGGCCAGCCGCTGATCATCATGGCCGTGATTCCGTTCGGGCTCGTCGGCGCGATCGCGGGGCACCTCATCATGCGGATGAATCTCTCGATGATGTCGATCTTCGGCGTCGTCGCGCTCTCGGGCGTGGTCGTCAACTCGAGCCTCGTGCTCGTTCACTACGTGAATCAGCGGCGAGCGCGCGGCGCCTCCTTGCGCGATGCCGTGCGCGAGGCCGGAGTGGCGCGCTTCCGGCCGATCGTCTTGACTTCGATGACGACCTTCGCGGGCCTCACGCCGCTGCTGCTCGAGGGCAGCGTATCGGCGAAGTTCCTGATCCCGATGGCGATCTCGCTCGGATTCGGCGTGGTGTTCGCGTCGTCGATCTCGCTCTTCCTGGTGCCGAGCCTCTACGTGATTCTCGAAGACGCAAAGCGCGGCATCCGGCAGTTCATCGAGTGGGTGCGATCGCCGACCCCGGAACTTCACCCCGGCCCGACGGAACACCGCTAGCCGTCGGGCTCGAGCAGCTCCGCGATCGAGCGCGGGTGCGTCGGGGCCAGTTCTCTTGCGATTACGCCGGCCTGCTAGCGCATCGGCGACCGCCCGCGCAGCGCGGCCGGAATTCGCGACTCCAGCGCGCGCCGACAGCGCTTCCAGAGATGCGGCTGGATCCCGAACCAGGCCCGGATCGGAAGCTTCCAGTGCCTCGCGGGCGCCGCGCGGAAGGCCTCGACCGCGTAGTGGCGCGCGGTCTCGCGATGGCCCGCGACGAGCGCGCGGTGGGCCCATCTCGCCCAGACCGCGTCGCGCGTCGCCGGGAAGCTGAGCGGCGGCCGCTCGGGTGCGGCATCCGGGGAGAGGCCTCGACGGAGCAGGGCCTCCCGGATGCCCGCATCCTGCTTGCTTCGGACCTCGTGCGCCCGCGTGAAGCACACACCCGTGACGTTCTGGCGGTACTCGTAGAGGCTCTCGGGGAGGTTCGCGAGCCGGCCGATCTCGGCGAGCCTGAGGTGAAGGTCGATCACCTCTCCGTATTCGAACTCCTTTCGATAACCTCCGATGCTTCGCAGCGCGTTCGACCGATACAACGCGGATGCGTGTATCAACGCGCCGCCGTCGCCCTGCAGCAGCCGGGATTCGATCTCGTCGTGGCTGGTGTGGATGTCGAGGGTGCGGATGATCCGGCGCTCGGGATCGACCTCGTCGGTTCCCGTGCCCACCGCCACGCAGTCGGGGTGCGCTTCGAGATGGGCGAGCTGGCGCTCGAAGCGCTGGGGGTGCGAGACGTCGTCGGCGTCCATGCGGGCGATGAACTCGCCGCGGGCCTCTGCGATCCCCCGATTGAGCTGGCTCACGAGGCCGGCGTGCTCCGTGCTGCGCACGCGAATGCGATCGTCGCGGCCGGCGAGCGCCTCGAGGATGCGCGGCGATGCATCGGTCGAGCCGTCGTCGAGCGCGAGCAGCTCGAAGTCGTCGAAGCTCTGGGCGAGGATGCTCTCGACGGCCTCTTCGAGGTAGCGCTCGGCCTGGTAGACGGGCAGCAATACCGAGATCCGCGGCGCCGCGTTCGAAGCCGACCCCATCGTCAGCGGCGACCCGGCGCGATCCCGAGCCCGGGGCTGCTCTGCGCGCGCGGTTTCGGCATGCCGGACGGATCCTCCCCAGAGAGCGTTTCGGGCGCCGCGCCGCCTGACTTTAGGCCGCTTTGCTGCGCGCGCGTGTGCACGCAACAGCGCGCGCGGGCGGTGGACGAACACCGAAAGCTCGCGCGCCTTCGAGCCGATGAGGGAACGTGCGATCGGATCCCTCAGACGCCACCCGGGCGACCTCGCCGCCTTCGAAACCCGCCGCTTCGGATTCGGTTCGCGTGGCGGTCTGCGTGGCCACCTACCTGAGGCCGCAAGGTCTCGAGCGCCTGCTCCGGGCGCTCGCGGCGTCGTCCCTGCCGCGCCCGGCGCCGACCGTGGACGTGGTGGTGATCGACAACGACGCGGACGGATCGGCGCGCGCGATCTGCGAGAGCGCCCGGTCGTGGCTGCCCTTCGACCTGCACTACGCGATCGAGAAGCGTCGGGGGATCCCCCAGGCGCGCAACGCGGCCCTGTCCGTCGCGATTCCGTTCGCCGACTTCGCAGTGTTCACCGACGACGACGTCGAGCCCACCCCGGGTTGGCTCGCCGAGCTCCTGCGGATCCAGATCCTCTACCGGGCGGATGTCGTGGCGGGACCGAATCCACCCCGCTTCCTCGACGAACCGCCCGCCTGGGTCTGCGAGGGCGGGTTCTTCGCCGCGCGGCAGCGGGTCACGGGAACGCTCGTCGACACGGCGGCGACCCACAACGCGCTCCTCCGCTGCGAGGTCGTTCAACAGCTGGATCGGCTGTTCGACGAGCGCTTCGCGCTGACCGGCTGCAGCGACGCCGAATTCTTCCGCCGCGTCGCACGCGCGGGCTACCGGATGGTCTGGGCGCAGGATGCGGTGGTCCACGAGTGCATTCCCGCGTCCCGCATGACGCTGCGCTGGCTC
>JBFGGA010000024.1:0-26363 GCA_041579295.1 Myxococcota bacterium
CGACCTCCTCGGCGAAGACCTTCTCGCCCCCCGTGTTGATCGTCACAGAGTCGCGGCCGAGCAGCTCCAGGCTGCCGTCGGCTGCGACCCGCGCGCGATCGCCCGACACCGCGTAGCGCACGCCGTCGACGATCGGGAACGTCTCCGCGGTCTTGCGCGGGTCCTTGTAGTAGCCGAGCGGGACGCGGCCCCGACGCGCCAGCCAGCCGGGCTCGGGCGATCCCGCCTTCGCGAGGCCCGAGCGGTCCGCCGTGAGCACTGCGTTCTCGGACTTGATCGCGAAGTCGCCGGTCGTGGCCGCGTCACCCTTTTCGGAGTACTGCGCGGCCTGGGTGCCGGCCTCGGAAGAGCCCAGCGCATCGAGCAGCCGCAGGCCCGGAATCCTCTCGAGCAACTCGCGCTTGAGCGCGGCGCTCAAGATCGCGCCGCCCGAGGCGATCAGGCGCAGTTGCGAGACGTCGTAGTCGCGCGCGCGCAGCTCGTCGACCAGCGGTCGGGCAAACGCATCGCCCACGATGCTCAGCGCCGTCGCGCGCTCGCGTTCGATCGTCGACCAGACGTCGGCGGGGTCGAGGCGGCGCACGTTCGAGGGCACGATCACGGTGCCGCCCACGTACCAGATGTTGAACGCCACCCAGTGGGCCGCGCCGTGCATGAAGGGCGGTGCGGTCAAGACGCGCGGCCCCTCGTCGAGCGCATGCTCGATCACGGCTTCGAACGACGCCGCGCCGCTCGAGTAGAGCGCGGAGTGGAAGATGTCCTCCTGGCGCCAGAGCACGGCCTTGGGCGTGCCGGTGGTTCCGCCGGTGTAGAGGATGTAGAGATCGTCGGGCGACAGATCCGGGCCCGGGCGCGACGGCCGCGCGGAGGCGAGCGCCGCCTCGTAATCCAGCGCGCCGGCAAGCCGGGGCTCGCTCGAATCGTCGGCGACCTGGATCCACAGGCGGAGCTTCGGGAGCCGATCGCGAACGCGGGCGAGAACGGGCGCGAAGCTCGCGTGGAAGATCAGCGCGCGCGCGTCGGCGTCGTCGAGCAGCGCGACGAGCTCGTCGTCGACGTAGCGGTAGTTGACGTTGAACGGCGCCGCGCGCGCCTTGTAGGCCCCGAGCATGCCCTCGAGGTACTCGTTGCCGTTGCGCAGGTAGAGGCCGACGTGATCCTGCCCGGACTCCCAGTTTTCGAGCTCGGAGCGCTCCGTCCGGCATCCCAGCCCGTGGCTGCGCAGCAGATCGGCGAGCCTTCGCGTGCGGTCCGTGAGCTCGCGCCAGCTGAGGCGCCGATCGCGAAAGACGATCGCCTCGCGCTCGCCAATCCGCTCCGCGATGGCTTCGTGGATTACTGCGAGATTGAACATCGCCTCGATTCCACAATCCCGGCCGCACCGGCATTCATGCCAAGCGCTCCAGGCCGACCAGCGCGTCGAGCGTGTGGGCGACCCGCACGCCCGGGGTACCAGCCCCCGGCGGAGTGTAGCCGCCGTCGTCCGCCTGCTCCTTCAGCATGCGCTCGACGAGCTCGGCCGCCTCGAGTCGCGCGCCCGGCATCGCGCGGGCCTTGCAGAGCACGAGCACGCGCGCCGTCCACACCGCGTCGTACACACCGCTGTGAAAGCCGCGTTCGAGCTCCCGACCGCACCACTGCAAGATGGCGTCGGCCCGCTCGTGGCGGACGAGCGCGAAGCAGTGCGAGTACGCGGCGTTGACCTCCCACGCGCAGCCCTTGACGCGATCGGGATCGAAGCGCGCGGCGAGGTAATCGGCGGCCGAAGCGAGCGTCGACTGGCGCACGAACGGGGTCTTGGCCAGATAGCCCGCGATCATCCCGGTCGCGACGATGCGCTCGCTCTCGCTGGAACGCTCGCGCTCGCGCCACGAGCCGTCACTCCCCTGGCGGGCCGTGAGGGCCGCGCAGACGCGCTCGGCGGCGGCGGTCTTCGAGCCGCGGAGATCGTCGAGAATCGCGAGCACCGACCGCAGCCGATCCACCGGGGCTTCGCGACCGGCTTCGCGCAGCAGCTCGACCACCGCCGATACCGGCCGCACGCCGAGCAATGCCTGCGCGCGCGCGATCGCGATCTCGTCGCCCGCAGACTCGACGAACGCGGCCGCGCGCCGCAGCGCGGCGCACACCTCCGCGCGCGGTCCTGCGCCGGGCGCGCCCGTCACGTCTGCATCAGCAGGCCCGTCAGGTAGCTCCCCTCCGGGTGGTCGATCGAAACCGGGTGGTCGACGGGCGCTCCGAGGACGCGCAGCACCCGCGCCTCGCGGCCCGCGTCGAGCGCCGCGCCGAACGCGATCTTGCGAAACAGATCGGCGCCGACGTTGTGCGAGCACGCGAAGGCGAGCAGATACGCGCCCGGCTCGGCGCGCTGGAACGCGTAGAGCAGCAGGTCCTTGTAGGCCCGCGCGGCGCGCGGAACGTCCCGACGCTGCTTGGCGAGCGGCGGCGGGTCCACGACGATCAGATCGTAGGCCCCGTGGTCTTCGCGCAGGAATGCGTGCGCATCGCGATCGACGAAGCGAGCGGGCAGACCGGGTGTATTTGCGGCGAGGTTCTCCCGCGCGAGCGCGAGCGCGGGCGCCGAGCTGTCGACGAGCGTCACCGCGCGGGCGCCGCCGGTCGCCGCCGCGACCGCGAAGCCGCCGGTGTACGAGAAGAGATCCAGCACGCGCCGGCCGTCGGCGAGCCCGGCCGCGAGGTCCCGCGCGTCGCGCTGGTCGATGTAGAAGCCGGTCTTCTGGCCGGAGATCACGTCGACGCGGTAGCGCCGATCGCGCTCGCGGACCTCGATCGGCACCGCCGGGGTCGCGCCCCAGAGCGGGCCCTGCTCGGTCGGCATGCCCTCGCGCCTCGCTGCGGACGCGTCGGCGCGCTCGAAGCCGATCGGCGCCCCCGTGGCTTCGCGCAGCGCGGCCGCGATCCGCTCGCGGCGCCGCTGCATGCCGAGCGCCGAGATCCTCGCGATCACGACGTCCGCGTAGCGATCGACCACGAGGCCCGGCAGCCCATCGCCCTCCGCGTTCACCAGGCGCACGGCCTGCGTATCGCCGAGCAGCGGCTGTGCGGCGCGGCGGGCGACCGCGAGGCCGATCCGCTCGGCGATCAGCTCGTCGTCGGGCGCCTCCTTGCCGAACGCGAGCACCCGGACCCGCAGCGCGGACCCGGGCGAGAGGTGGCCGTAGCCGAGGATCTCGCCCTCCGCGGAGCGCACCCGCACCCACCCCCCGGGCTCCGCGGCGCCGTCGACGCGCGCGACGGCCCCGGAGAGAATCCACGGGTGGCGGCGACGAATCGAGCGATCCCGTGTAGGTTTGAGGACGACTTCGGTCACGGCTTGCACTCTACGGGCCCGCGGGGCATTCGCCAACACGGCTCGGCGCCGCGCGCGGCCGCCGGGCGCCTCGAGGCCGAGCGAGCGGGCCGCGCGCGAGCGCGGAGCGCTGGAGCGACGCCGACGGACCGGTGCGTTCGGATGGCCGGCGCCCGGGGGCGAGAAACGCCACTGGATGGGAGAGCGACATGAGAAGCCATGGGGGAAGAACGATGCAATTGGACGCAAAGACGTCGCTGCGGCTGGCCGGGCTGGGCTTCGCGCTCGCGCTCGCGGCGCCCGCGATCGCCGAAGATGCCGCGCAATCCGAGCAGCGCGTCGGACTGCGCGCGAGCGGAATCGAGCCATTCGACACGGACGGCGACGGACGCGTCTCCAGAGAAGAGCGGGCCGCGGCCCGCGCCAAGCGCCAGGAGCAGCGTCTCGAGGAATTCGACGCGGACGGCGATGGGCGCCTGTCCCAGCAAGAGCGCAGCGCCGCCCGCACCAAGCTGCTGAGGCAGCACATCGAGAAGTTCGACACCGACGGCGACGGCAAGCTCTCCGACGAGGAGCGACGCGCCGCGCGCGAGACGATGCAGGGGCGCCCGTTCGATCGGATCGACACCGACGGCGACGGGAAGATCTCCGACGAGGAGCGACGCGCCGCGCGCGAGACGATGCAGGAGCGCCAGCTCGAGCGCTTCGACACCGACGGCGACGGGAAGATCTCCGACGAGGAGCGACGCGCCGCCCGCGAGGCGCGCAGGTTGCGCGGCATCGAGGCGTTCGACACCGACGGCGACGGCGAGCTCTCCGAAGAAGAGCGGCGCGCCGCCCGGGAGCGCCGCGCGCAGCCGCTCAAACCGGGGGCGGATCCGCTGAAGGCCGGCGGCGGCGCGCCCGCGCCGCGCGAAGCGGGCGCAGACGCGGAAGCGGGCGAAGAAGCGGACACGGGCGCGGACGCGGACGCGGGCGCGGGTGCGGACGCGGACGCGGTTGCGGATGCGGAAGCGGGCGCGGACGCAGAGGCCGCAGCCGAAGCGTCCGGCGAGCAATAGCCGCGTGAGCACGCAGAGCGAGAAGCCGACCAATCGCCTCGCCCGGGAGGCGAGCGCCTACCTGCGCCAGCACATGCACAACCCGGTGGACTGGTATCCGTGGGGGCGCGAGGCGCTCGATCGCGCCGCGGCCGACGACAAGCCGCTGTTCGTCTCGATCGGCTACAGCGCGTGCCACTGGTGCCACGTGATGGAGCACGAGTCCTTCGAAGACCCCGCCACGGCCGCGCTGCTCAACGAGCGGTTCGTCTGCATCAAGGTCGACCGCGAGGAGCGTCCGGACGTCGACCAGATCTACATGGACGCGGTGATGCGCATGCTGGGCCAGGGCGGCTGGCCGCTCAGCGTGTTCTGCAAGCCCGGCGGCGAGCCGTTCTTCGGCGGCACCTACTTCCCGCCCGAGCCGCGCCACGGCATGCCCGCCTTCCGGCAGGTGCTCGCCGGGGTGGCGGACGCCTACGCGAACCGGCGCGCGGAGGTGGACGTCGCGGTGGACCAGATCCTGCGCGCCATCGCCCCGGCCAGTGCGCCCGGCGACGCCGAGCCACCCGGCGCCGAGACCGCGGTGAGAGCCGCGCGCGGGCTGCTGCGCGCCGCGGACCGGGTGCGCGGTGGCTTTGGCGCGAGCCCGAAGTTTCCGACCCCGACCTACCTCGACTTGCTGCTCGCGGCGGCCGACGCGCTGCCGGCCGACGAGGCGGACGACGCCCTCGCGCACGTCCGCTTCAGCTGCCGCGCGATGGCCCGCGGCGGCGTCTACGACCATCTCGGGGGCGGCTTCCACCGCTACGCGGTCGACGCGCACTGGGGCGTCCCGCACTTCGAGAAGATGCTCTACGACCAGGGCCAGCTGCTGCGGGTGTACGCGGAGGCCTGGCGCCGCGGCGGCTGTGCTGAAGCCGACCTGGTCTGGCCGATCCGCGAGACCGTCGACTTCCTGCGGCGCGAGATGGCCGCGCCCGACGGCGGCTTCTACGCGAGCCTCGATGCCGACAGCGAGGGCGAAGAGGGCAAGTTCTACGTCTGGAAGCCCGAGGAGATCGCCGGCGTGCTCGGCCCGGAGCGCGCGGCCGCGTTCGACGCCGCCTACGGAGTGACCGCCGCGGGAAACTTCGACGGCGCCACGACGGTGCTGCGCGAGGCCGCGGAGCACCCCCGCGATCGCTTCGCGCAGGAGCGCGAGGCGCTGCGACGCGCGCGCAGCGAGCGCATCGCGCCCGGCACCGACCAAAAGCGGCTGACGGCTTGGAACGCGATGGTGATCTCCGGCCTCGCGCGCGCGGGTAGCCTGCTCGACGACCGCTCGATGTTGGACGACGCGGTGGCGGCGGCGGACTTCGTGCTCGCAAAAGTAATCGACGGCGATGGCCGGCTGCTGCGAACCTACGACCGCGGCCGCGCGCGCATCCCCGCCTTCCTCGACGACGTAGCGGGAATGCTCGAAGCCTGCCTCGACCTGCAGCGCGCCGGCGCGGGCGAGCGCTTCCTGGCCGCCGCGCTGCGCTTCGCGGACGACATCGCGACGCGATTCTTCGACGAAGCGGCGTCCGATCTCTGCCTCACACCGAGCGACGGCGAGCCGTTGGTGATCCGGCCCCGCTCGGATCACGACGGGGCGACGCCCCATTCGGCGGGCCTGGCCGTGCTGGGCCTGCTGCGCGCGGCCTCGATCTCGGGCCGCGACGAGCTGCGGGCCCTCGCCGAGCGCGTGCTCGCCGCCCACGCTTGGCGCCTGCAGCGCGCGCCCGAAGCGCTGCCCACCATGGCCCGGGCCGCGCTCGTCGCCGCGGGCGGACTCGCGCTGGCGGTGATCGTCGGAGATCCCGACGCGGAACCGACCCGGGCGCTGGCCGCGCATGCGCGCGGCGCGCTTCGGCCGGAGGACGCCGTGCTCGTCGTGCAACCCGGGCGCACCGGCGAGCCCGACAGCGCGCCCACCGGCGTCGACCCCAGCTGGATCCGGGGCCGCAAGCCGGTGGACGGCCGCCCGACCGCCTACGTCTGTCGCGGCGTCGAGTGCTCGCTGCCCGCACTTTCACCCGACGAGTTGGCGACGCTCTGCTAACGTCCGGAGTCTCGACCGACTCCGGGTGGTAGCGCCGATGCCTGGCCCTCGCGACGAAAGCAAGTATGGAACCGGTCACGACGACGGGCTGAGGCCCCTCGCACCGCTCGACCCCAACGAGGCGACCAGCGTCGACGCGCTGGTGCGCGCCATGACCCGGACGGCCTTCGGAGGCCGCCGCCTCGGCGAGGCCGCGGACGTGCTCGAGGAGATGGTCCGCAACCGCGACTGCTTCCGCGTCGTCACGGTGTCCGGCGCGATGACGGTCGCGAAGCAGGGCCTGCTGCTCTGCGAGATGATCGAGCGCGGCTGGGTGCAGGCGCTCATCGCGACGGGCGCGCTGATGACCCACGGCCTGTCGGAGGGCGCCGGCCTGCTGCACTTCCAGCACCGCGCCGGCATGCAGGACGAAGAGCTCTACGAGCGGGGCTACAACCGGGTCTACGACACGATCGAGCTCGAGAAGAACCTCGACGACGTCGAGCGGATCCTCCAGCGCGCGCTCGCCGAGGTGCCGGAGGGGACCACGCTCTCGAGCCGCTTGATCTGCGAGCTGCTCGGGCGCGACCTGCAGAAGACCAGCCCCGCGCGCGGGATCCTCAAGAGCGCGGTGGAGCACGACGTCCCGGTCTTCGTTCCGGCCTTCACGGATTCCGAGCTCGGCCTCGACATGAGCATCCACAACCACCTGCGCGCCGAGAAGGGCGAGCGCACCTTTCGCTTCGACCCGTTCCTGGATCTCGACGATTTCGCGAACCGCATCCGCCAGCACGATACGCTCGGCATCTTCACCATCGGCGGCGGCGTGCCGCGCAACTGGGCGCAGCAGGTGGGACCCTACCTCGAGATCCTGCGCGCGCGGCTCGGCAGCGCGGACCCGGTGCGCCGCTACCGCTACGCGGTGCGGATCTGCCCCGAGCCCGAGCACTGGGGCGGGCTCTCGGGTTGCGCGTACAGCGAAGGCGTCTCGTGGGGCAAGTTCGTGCCCGAGTCCGAGGGCGGCCGCTTCGCGGAGGTCTTCGCCGACGCGACGATCGCCTGGCCGATGATCGTCCGCGCCGTCATCGAGCGACTCGACGCGAAGCCCTGAGCCGCCGCCCCCGCGGGCGCCGAGAAAGGGGTCACGGCGCGCGGGTCTTCATCCGATACCCTCCGGAGGAGGCCATCGGATGCGACTGCTCGGAATCGGAATCCCGCTCGTCGGACTGTGCGCGCTGTGCGCCTGCGCGGGGTCGTCGACTTCGCCCGCGCCGGGCGACATCGCGGCCGCCTACCAGTCGGCCGGCCGCCTCCAGGAAGCCGCGCGCGAGATCGAGCTCGCGATCCGCGTGCGGCCGCGCGACGTCGCGCTGCGGCGTCAGGCCGCGCAGATCTACGTCCAGGCCGAGCGCGCGGACCGCGCCGTCGAGCACCTGGAAGCCGCGATCCAGCTCGCGCCGAGCGACGGCGCGCTCTGGATCGAGCTCGCGGAGATCGAGCGCGACCGCGAGAACACCGCGGACGCCTACGTGGCCTACCGCCGCGCTTCGGCGCTCGCACCGACCGACGTGAGGGCGATCTCCGGCCTCGCGCTGTCCGCCGAGAACCTCGGCTTTGCCGAAGAGGCGCAGGCCGCCTACGCGAAGTGGGCGGAGCTGAAGCGGGCGCTCGGAGCCGAGCCGAACCCGTAGGCGCCGCGCGCCGCGCCGGGGAATCGCCGCGCGCGGGCTCGGCGTCAGACCTGCGAGGGGTCGCGGCAGAGATCGCGCGCGAGATTCTTCTGGTGGGCCTCGAGGGTGCCCCCGCCGATCTCCAGCAGCTTGGCGTCCCGCCACAGCCGCTCGACGACGTATTCGCCCATGTACCCGTAGCCGCCGAGCACCTGGATCGCGGCGTCGGCGGCGCGCTTGCCGACCTGCGCGGCGAACAATTTCGCGGCGTCCGCACCCACGCGCTGGCCGGTGGCCTCGAGATCGATGTGACGGGAGGTCTCGTACACGAGCGCGCGCGCGGCGCGGTACTCGGCGAAGCTCTCCGCGATGTAGCGTTGGATCTGGCCGTGCTCGCGGATCGGAACGCCGAAGGTCTTGCGCTCGTTCGCGTAGCCGATCATCACCTCGATGCAGCGCCTGGCGATGCCGACGGACATCGCGGCGAGGGTGAGTCGCTCGATCTCCAGGTTGCGCATCATCGCGAGCTTTCCATCGCCCTCCTCGCCGAGGCGGTTTGCGACGGGCACGCGCACGGCGTCGAAGATCAGCTCCGAGGTGTAGGAGGCGCGCATGCCGAGCTTGTCTCGGCACTTCTGGCCGAGGCGGAAGCCCTCCATTCCGCGCTCGACCAGGAACGCTGAAATCACCCCTTCCCCGGTCGCCGCGTAGACGACGAACGCGTCGCCGAGTGTCTGTTCGTCGATGCCGCCGTTGGTGATGAACATCTTGGTGCCGTCGATCACGTACGCGTCCCCGTCGCGGCGGGCGCGCGTCCGCATCGCGAGCACGTCGGTGCCGACCTCGGGCTCCGTCATGCACAGGCCGCCGATCCACTCGCCCGAAACCGCGAGCGGCAGGATGCGGCGCCTCAGCGCCTCGTCGGCGTTGACCTGCACGTTCTGGGCGAAGAGGATCGAGTGGGAGAGCAGGGACAGCGCAAAGCCCGGATCCGAGGCCGAAATCGCCTCGTAGACCTGGACGGCCGCGGTGGCGCCGAGGTCCGCGCCCCCGTACGCCTCGCGGATCGTGACACCGAGCAGGCCCAGCTCGCCCGCGCGACGGAACAGCGCGTGGTTGAAGGTCTCGCTGCGGTCGTGCTCGGCGGCCTGCGGCTCGACCTCGCGCGCCACGAATTCGCGCAGCGTCGCGCCGAGCATTTCGTGCTGGGGGGTCGGAGCGAAGAGATCGAATCGACGCGAGTCGCCCGCTTCCATCGAGCGCCTAGTCTAGCGGGCGGTCGGCCCCACTGCCGCGACGCCTTCCGGGCCCGCAGTCGAGAGCGCGCGCTCGAAATTTCGAATTCCCGCTGGGCGCACTGCGCATGCGGGCTACACTGCACCCGTGCCTGGCAATCCGCAACTCGCAGCCTGGTTGATTGCTCAGCGCCATCAGATCGAAGCCGCGATGAATTCCCGCCTGGGGCCCGCAGCGCCGAGCGCCGCGGCGGTCGAGTCCGAGGTGTTGCGGCGCTTTCGCTCGTTTGCGGCCGCGTCGCTCAAGCGCGGTGCGTCGCGGGAGCCCGCGCTCGACGGCATCCGCGCCCACGAGCGCCGGGTCAACGCGCTGCTCGACGCCTGGTCGAACGCGGCCGAGGAAGTCGCGGGGGATCAGGCTGGCGAGATCCGCAGCGCGCTCTCGCCGCTGATCGCGCAGTTTCGCGGCGCGCTCAAGAACACGCAGGGCAACCGCCGCTGCCGCGGTGCGCCGCGCAGCAACCGACGGGCCGTGATCGCGGCGATCGACCGGATCTCCGACGCCTTTCTCGCGCTCGACAGCGACGACGGCGTGATCGTGGACGCCAATCCGGCTGCGGGCGCGATGCTCGGCGTCGCGCGAGACGCGCTGATCGGCGTCGCGGCGCTGGGGTTCGTCCCGAAAGCGGAGCACGAGAGCTGGTGGACCGAGCTCGACGCGATGGCCGAGGGGTCCGAATCGCGGCGCTTCGAGAGCCGGCTGCAGGACCCCTCCGGCCTGTCGATCCCGATCGACTGTGCGATGACCCGCTTCGCGACGCGCGGCCGGACGCTCGCGCTGGCGCTGATCCGACCGCGAAGCTCGAACGCGGGCTGAGGCCAAGAGCCTCGAGCCGCCTTCCGACGTTCCGGTTGCGGCGCGCTCGTGCGCGGCGGTCGCGGCGCGCCGCGGCCCGCGACGGGCCCGGGCTGCGAATTTCTCCTCCCCGCTCCGCTGCGCTTTGGTGTAGGATGCACGCGATGCGGGCTGGGGTGTGCGCGCGCCCAGCGCGCGACGACGAGTGATGCGGTGCGGGCTCGATGGATCCTCGGCGCAATCATCTCGGCGCTCACCCTGGCTCCGAACGGGCGGGCGGCCGAAGTGACGGTCTTCAACGACTCGACGACGAACGGCGTGCCCTCGACGCCCCTCGCGAACTTCCTCGCGGGAGAGAGCGTGGCCGCCTGGCTGACGTCGTCGTGTACGGGGAACATCGTGGCCGCGCAGGTGTACTGGGCGTCGGACTTCGGCGGCGCACCCTCGCAGATCGAGCAGAGCATCACGCTCTACGGCGCGGGCACCCACCCCACGCCGGGCGCGATCCTGCAGAGCCAGGGCGTCGATCCCGCGCAGGTGGTGGGTCCGACGCTGTCCGACGGCGTGATGAACGAGTTCCGCTTCCTCGATCCACCGGCGAACACCAAGGCGATGAGCGTACCCGTCACGAACGGCCAGACCTTCGTGGTGTCGCTCACCTTCCTGAACCAGAGCAGCGGCGGCGCGCCGTTCGCGCCCGCGCCGACGATCGATCAGGACGGATGTCAGCCGCAGAAGAACGCGGTGGACGTCTTGCCGGGCGGTTGGAACGACGCCTGCCCGCTGGGCGTCACCGGGGATTGGGTGATCCGTGCGGTGATCGACTGCCAGGCGCCGCCCGTGCCCGCGTCGTCCTGGCTCGGCGCGGGCGCGCTCGTCTCGCTGCTCGGCTCGCTCGGACTGCTCGCGGCCGCGCGCGGGCGGAAGCGGCGCGCCTGAAGCGCCCCGAGTGCGCGCAATGCGCGCGCTCGACCGGCGAAGGCGCGCGGCCCTTGGCCGCGCGCCGCTGCAAGCGAATCCGAAGGATTCGCCAGCTAGCGCGCCCAGTCCAGCTTCTCGAACGAGGCGAATTCGGCTTCGAGGCGCCACTGCTCTCGCGCGCGCGCGCTCGCTGCGAGGAACTCCGCGCACGCGGGTGACGGATCCTGCGCACCCGCGCGGTCGCGCGCGCAGGCCGGCGTCAGCTCGAAGCCGCCGGACTTCCAGAGGTTCGCGCCCGGCAGGAAGCTGTGCGCGAGGCTGTTTCGGGCCATGGCCTTGAGCTCGCGGTAGCCGAGCCCGTAGGTCAGCGCGGCCCGCAGGTACTCGTTGGTGAGATCGATGCGCGAGATCCCCTCGTCGTCCGTGGCGAGGGTCACCGGGACGCCGGCGTCGAGGTAGACCGGCAGCGGGTGCGCGGCATCCCGCACACCGAGGATCACGTCGTTGCTGGTCAGGCAGATCTCGACGAGCACGCCGCGCTCGCGCATCTGCGCGAGGAGCTCGAGCGCGTCGTCCTCGTACGCGATGTCGACCCCATGGCCGATGCGATCGGCGCCCCCCACCAGGACCGCCTCGCGGATGTGGAAGCGCAGATCGCGCGGAGGCACGAGGCCGAGCGTCAGCTCGCCCGCGTGAAGGGAGACGTTCACGTCGTCGGGCGAGTCCGACACGAAGTAATTCAACATCCGCATGTGCTCGCTGTAATCGCGCAGCGCGATGCGGTGGTCTTCGGGCGAGATGAGGTTCAACCCGACGATTCGAGGGTCGGCGCGCGCGATCTCGACCGCGAACGCGAGCTGTGCGAAGACCGCCCCGGGCGGCTGCGTCCGCGACGTCTGCTGCTGGTAGCGGATCGTCACCGCGCAGCCCGGCGGCGGATCGGCCGCGTCGCAGCGCATCCGCGTCGCGAGCTCCCGCTCCAGCGCGTCGAGCTCGGCGCGCCCGGCGGCGACGAGCTCGGCGAGCCCGGCCTCGCGCAGCGCCCGGTGTGTCGACGCGTAGTCGGCGCGCATTCCGACCCGCCGACCGAGCTCGCGAACGGCGGGATTCTGCAGCGAGAACATCAGCTCCAGGTAGTAGGTCCGCTGTTCGGCGGCCCGCGTCGCGACTTCGGCGACCATCGCGCCGGGCCGGAGCCTGCCGACGGGCCCGGCCGCTTGGAAGGACGCGAAGAAGTCCTCGTGGCCGGTGCGACCCGCAAACGCCAGGTTGCGGATGGACATCTGGTCGATGAGCTGGTCGTAGACACGCGCGTCGGCCAGGTTTGCGAGCGGGACCATCGCGGGATCCCCGGCGACGCACTTCCGGAGCTCCAGCCGCTCGCCGGCCTTCCGAACGCAGTAATTCTCCTCGGCCGCCCACGCGAGGTAGCTCTCCGCGTAGACGGCGCCGCCGAGATGACTGTGGATGTCACCCCCCTTGGGCATGCGCTGCAGGAAGATGCGCAGGCTGGGCGGCCGGCTGCGGTGCGCTTCGAACCAGGCGGCCGCCCGCGCGGTCGCGCCCGCTGCGTCCGCGCCCCGCGCGCCGCGCGCACCCGCGTGCAATCCGGAAACGTCCCGCGCGCAGCCCGTGGCCATCGCCAGGAGCAGCGCGATCTGCACGGCTGCGCGCCTTCCGAAGCGACGCGATCGAGCACCACGGCGCATCACCGCACACCCCTTCCAATCTCGAACTGCGCGATGATAGGGAAAACCGAGCGAGCGACGAAAACGGCCGATCGCGGGGGATTCCCGCCTCAAGGCGCGCGCGCCGATCTTCCGATAAGCGGCTCGGGGAGGGGATGATGGAGCCGGTGGTCGGTTTCCTCGATCGCTTCGGAGTGGCGCTGGTGATCGGCTGGGGCGCGCTCTACTTCGCGCTGACCGCGCTGTTTGCCTACACGCTGCAGGCGATCTCCGACAAGACGGAGGCGGCGCCGGCCTGGATGGCGTGGGTGCCCTTCGTGCAGATCCACCCCTTCATCCGCGCCGTGGGAACCACCTGGACGGCGCTACTGACCTGGGTCGTGCTGACGATCGCGGTCACCGCGATCGGGGCCGTGGCGTCCTCGAACGGCTTCGGGGGGCCCGCGACACTCGCGAGCCTGCTGCTCGTCGTCGGCTCCTGCATCTACTTCGGCCGGATGTTCTGGCGGCTCGCCGAGCGGCGAAACGTCGCGGGCTTCGTGGGGCTGCTGTGTCTGGTTCCGCTCTTCGGGCTGCCGTTCTACTTCTACATCGCCTTCCACGACGGCCTCGTGCGCCCGAGCGCGATCGGGCTCGCGGTCGCGCTCGTCCTCTCGATCGCCGGCGCGGCGAGCTTTCGCAGCGACCTCTCGGACGCGCGCGCGATGCTAGGCGCCCACGAGGCGTTGTTCGAGTCCGGCGGCCCGGAGACGCCGGAAGACGCCCGGCAGATCTTCGACGCGATGCAGGCCGCGATGCAGAGCGGCGCCGAGGGCGCGAGCCCCGCTCTGCTCGCCGCAGCGGACGGCTCCGGCTCGTCGCAGCGCGCCGGCGGCGCGCTGCTCGGGGTGGCGTCGCTCGGGCCCGAGTCCGCCAAGCGCGTCTACTACCAGTTCACCGACGAGCGCGGCTCGGTGCATTTCGTGGAGCGGCTGGATCAGGTTCCGCCCGCCTGGCGCGACCGCGTCGGCTACGTGGAGATGGACGGACCGCCGCCGCGATCGCCGGACGACGCGCGGCGCATGCGCGGGGGAACGCGCGTGGGGCTGCGCGGCGGGAGCGCCGCGGGCGGCGGCTGGGCGTCCGCGAGCCCGCGCGGCGCGCGCGCCTCCGAGGTGCTGGTCTACTACGCGGAATGGTGCGGGTACTGCCGCAAGACCCGCGCCGAGCTCGAGCGTCGCGGCGTCGACTTCGAGCTGCTCGACATCGAAGATCCCGCCATCCTCGCCGAGCTGGTCGAGAAGACCGGACAGCGCGGGATTCCGGTGGTCGATGTCAACGGCAAGATCCTGATCGGCTACGACCCCGAAGGCCTGGATCGCCTGCTGGCCACGTCTTCCTAGAAGCGCACTCCCAGAATGGGATCGCGCGACGCTGTGAGCGAAACCGGAGGTTTCGCCAACTAGGCGCGGCCCGCGCGCCGGCGCAAGCGGCGCGCGGCGCACAGCGCGCACAGGCCCGCCGCCAGCTGCAGCAGCTGCGCGGGCTCGGGCAGCAGGACCGGATCGCAGGCGTCGCCGATCCCGTCCGTGTTCCAATCCTCCTGCGCGAGCGAGCAGAACCCGCCGCTCCCGCAGTCGCTCGCCTGCGCGCACTCCTCACCGAGCTGCTCGCCCGCCGTGCAGGTACCGCCGCCCGGCCCGTTCGGCGCGCCCGGACAGTTGTCGTTTCCGTCGAGCACGTCGTCTTCGTCGCGATCGATGCCCATGCGATCGCCCGCGCCCGGCGGCGCGCAGGTGAAGGTCAGCTCCTGGCCGAACACCGCCGCCTTGCCGCGCAGCGTCAATTCGTCAATTGGCGCACCGCCGTCGTCCGGCAGGAAGCTCCCGTCCGTCTGCCGGAGATAACCGGTGATCCGCGTTCCGCCGGTTTCCACGAGCTTGGCGACGAGCTCGCACTCGGTGACGCCGGTCCCGAGAATCTCCGAGGTGAACGCCGTCCCGGCGCGCGCGACCAGCAGGTCGACGCGGGCGTTTGCGTCCGCGGCTTCGGGGCCGCCGAGCACGTCCGAGGTGAGCGTCACCTGCTGCCCCACGACCGGCGCGAGGTCCGACGGAAACGCCATCATGAAGGCTTCGAGATCCGCCTGCTGGGTTCCGTCGACGCTGAAGATCGCGGAGCTCACGAAGCGGAACAGCGTGTCGATCGCACCGTCGTGCTGGAACCCGTAGCCGCGAATCTGCGGGCCGAGGTGGCCGTAGGGCGGATCGAATACCTGAACGGGAAATCCCGGCGGGGTCACGTCCTGCATCCCGAACATGCCGACCTTCTGATAGACGTTGCGCAGGTGCGGCACCTTGAAGTGCTGGGTCTCGCCTTCGAAGGTCGTGAGTCCATCGCCGCCGAAGTGGCCGTTCGCGGCATCGATGACGTGGCAGCCCGCGCACGGGTGAACCGCGTCGGTGATCGGACCGCTGAAGACGTCGAAGCCGTCCTGCTCGTTCGGACCGCTGGGCGGATCGCGCAGCGCGTTGTCGAGCTGCCTAATTGGATTGGGGGGATAGCGGAGCTCGAGCGCGAACTTCCGGAAGGCCTGCATCTGCGCGGCGCTGAGCTGGCCGGGTGGGCTGCCCTCCTCGCGGCCGAGCAGGCCCGGGAACGCCACGTTGAAGGCCTCGAACGCGGCCACCGCGTCGCCCTGACGATCGCCGCGCCAGTGCTGCGGGCCCATGTTGTCGAGCCCGCGCAGGCTCTGCGTGGTCATCACGCCCTTCATCGCGTGGAACTCGCGCGGCAGCCCGCCGTCGCCGGGCGGCTCGCGGAAGCCGTTGCCGTTGGGCGTGACGTCGCCGTCGGGGTCGCCGAGATCCCAGGCCAGATCGTCCATGTCCCCGAAGATGTGGCAGCTCGAGCACGACGCCTCCCCGTTGGCGCTCGTGAGCTGCGCGTCGTACAGGAATGGCCGCCCGTCGACGACGTCGGGGGGCTCGCGGTCGTGGAGCCGGAACCTCTGCAGCTCCGTGCGCGAGGGCACGTCGAAGACGCGCAGCGCGTTGTCGAAGCGCGTGGTGACGTAGAGCCGATCGCCCGCGAGCACGAGGCCGCTCGGGCCTCCACCTCCGACCGCGATCCGGTCGTTCGCATCGGGCACGAACGTGCCGGCCTCGAGCTCGCTCACGTCGAAGATCCCGATCGCGTTCGACCCGAACGCGGCCACGTAGAGCGTGGTGCCGTCCGTCGCCATGCCCATCGGCGTCGCGAGGCTCTTCTCCTTGACGCCGATTGGCACGGGAAATACGTCGTAGGGAATGTGCGGATTCAGGTGCCTCGGCGTCACGCTGCCCGTACCTGGATCGAGCACGCTGATCCGGGACTGGGCGAGATTGCCCTTCACGCTGGCGGGCTCGCCGGGCGGCTTGAGGCCCGGATTGTTCGTCACGTGGTCGCCCGGTCCCTCGAAGCGCACGTGGTTCTGGGCGTCGGTGTTCGAGACGTAGATCTTGTGGGGCGGATTCGGGTTCACGGCCATGTTGAACAGGATCGTCCCGACGCCGGTGAACGGGTTGCTCGGGGTCAGCTCTTCGGGCGTTTCCGCGTTCGCGTCGATGACGAAGACGTCCTGATCGGGCAGATCGAACTTCACGAGCGGGCTCCAATCGCCACCGAGCTCGTCCTGCCACTGGCCGGGGCTCATGCCGTCGCGGTCGAGCTTCACGATGAGCCCGGTCTCGGGACCCACGGCTCCGTTGTGATCCGCGTGCGGCGTGGGCAGCCCACCCGGCGCGATCGACTGGTTCGGCGGGTTGCCCACCGCGCACGGGCCTTCGAGCGTCCCGGGCGTGGTCGTGTTGCAGACCGCCAGTTCGTGAACCGCGGTGGTCCGGTTGCCGGAGTGGAACACCGCCGCGTAGACGCGATCGCCGCTCGGGCTCGCGACGAGCGCGCGCGGCTTGTCGCCGAACAGCGTGATGACGGCCAGCCGATCGCCCTCGAGCGAGGTGCCGAGATCGCCCGCATCGAACACGTAGACGTCCGCGCGTCCCTGGCCCGGCGTCGCGTACTCGCCGTCCGGATACGGGCTGTTCTGGCCGCGATGCGCCGCACTGACGAACGCGCGATCGCCGCCCGGGCCCGCGAAGACGATGTCGTTCGGCTCGTCGCCGACGAGCAG
Organism: Myxococcota bacterium; assembly: GCA_041579295.1. Taxonomy (GTDB): domain Bacteria; phylum Myxococcota_A; class UBA9160; order UBA9160; family SMWR01; genus JACZVU01. Next base: position 16,936 of record JBFGGA010000024.1, read on the forward strand.
CGTGCGCACCACGCGCGGCGTGCCCGCGAGGTCCACGATGCTCACGCTGTCGGACAGGTGATTCACGACCCACACTTCGGTGTCGCTGCGCGCCGCGACTGCGACGGGCTCGAGGCCCACGGGGACGGAGCCCGCGTGGCTGAGCGCACCGTGGATGTCGACGTCGAAGATCTCGAGCTGGCCGTCCGGCGTGTTGACCGCGAAGAGGCGGTCGCCCGAGGGCGAGAGCGCGAGCGGCCGCACGTGCCCGCTCTCGAAGAGCAGGTACGAAGGGGCCAGTGCGCGGGCGGGCGCGGCGTAGCCCGCCGCGAGCAGCGCCACGCCAAACAGGATGCCGAATCTCATCGCGAGCTCCTTGCGGCGAAGATCGCCGCAAATTCCGTGCCGCCGCGGCGCAGCTGCTCGTTTGCCAAGGTTGTCGGGGTGTTGTGGCCGTGTTCGTCGCTCGCGCGATCCGTGGCGGCGAGTTCGTCAGAAATCGTGTTCACATTTTAGGTAGATCTCTACACCCGTCAACACATTTGGATCAATCGAGCGGCCCCGGGGGCGAACCCCAAGCGGGCGCAGCGGCTCGCGTTCTGCGAGCCCGCTGCCGCGCCGCGGTCCCTCAGAATCCACCAAGAATTCTGGGCAGCTGCGACGATGGGTGCACTCCGGGGCGAGAGCGTGCCGCGGCTCCGCTCCCGCGGGGCGCGCGCATGGAGCGCGCGCGGATCCGCGGAGCCCCGACGCAGTCAACCGATGGCCCTGGGCTTGCGCGAGAATGCGAGCAGCCGCTGCGTGAGGCTCGCGCCGCGCTCGGCGGCGGCGACTGCCGTGAGCAGCGATTCACTCGCGCGGCGTGAGCCGCGGACCTCCGCCTCGATCACCTCGAGATTGCCCGGGATCACTGCGAGCAGGTTGTTGAAATCGTGCGCAATACCGCCCGTGAGCTGCCCCACGGCTTCCATCTTCTGGGCCTGGCGCAGCTGCTCTTCGATGAGTTTCTCTTCCGTGATGTCTTGATTGGTGACGAGCGTCTGGATCACGCGCCCGGAGTTATCGCGCATGGGATGCATGAGTTCGCGGACGTGGACGATCTCGCCGTCGGAGCGGATCATACGGTACTCGATCTGCGAAATTTGATGATTCGCTTTGTAGGCGGCATCGTAGACGCGGTAGCGCTCGCGATCATCTGGGTGGATCGACGCGATGTCTTCGATGGCCGACGGATAATGTTCGAAGAACTCCTCGACCGTCAGGTCCATGATGGCCGCGTATTCTTCCGAGGCGCGCGCATACTTGCCCTCGAGCTCGGCATTGCGCCGCTCGACTGCCTCGAGCCACTCGCGCGTCGCTGTTTCGCCGTGCGGGCCGTGCTGGGCGCGCCGGCGTTGGAGGAGTCGGTCGAACATTCTGCCTCGGTCGGATGCTGCGCGGGCCGCAAGGCGGCCTTGGTAGATCCCCTACCAACGCAGGGTGGACCAGGCACACCCTATACCATAACGGTACGCTGCGAGCCGTAATCGAGTGAGCTCACGAGAGCGCCGTTATCTGGCTTACCGATTGCTCGAATGCGATCTTTTTTCTCTCGGCTTCGGGGTTTCATCCAATGGGAGCGGCCGGTATACCGCGCGCGAGTCGGTCGTCTCGCGGACCGCGTGGGCAACCCTTCCGGGCGAGCTTTTCAGGCCGCGCACCGCGCGCGGCCCGTCGTACGGGTGCCATCGATCCAGCGTGGCACCGGCGGCCGCAATGCTCCAACGGAGCGAAAGCGGCGCGAGAAATGGAGCGGCCCAGGCGCCGCTCGCACGCCCAAGTTGGCCGCGTTGCACCTGCGGTGTGCCGCGCAGTGCCGTGAGCGCGGCGACTGGCTGCTGCTGCACATCGCGGGCAGCTCCAAGGATCTCGCGCGGCACGACGAGAGAGTGCCGCCTCGGGCAGCCGATGAGCACCTGCTTTCAGCGCTGCACGGTGTTCCATCATGCGCTCGTACCACGCCATCCCGGCCTTGCCGTAGTGTTCGTTCAGATCGACGGCCCGATCGGCGAACTGATGATCACCGCGGTGGCCGTGGGCGTGCCTCTCGCGCCGTTCTGGCCGCGGGTCGATCGAGCCCCGCGCATCGGCCCGACGCGGGATCCGCTCGGTGACGAGTCGGCGCGGAACGCTGGGATGCATCGCCGGCGCCTGTCAGAGCGCAGCTCGTCGTTCCGGCCTCCTGCGATCGCCCGTTGGAGTGCCCGAGCGCTCCGCCTCGGGTCTGACTCGCGACTCGACAGAATCTCGAGTGATCGGGCCCTCCCGAACACCCAGCTCCTCACGACCTTCGGCTTGGCGCCGGCTCGTTCCACTCCTCCTTCAGAAAATCATCGGCCAACGGTTGCGTAGAGGTTCGGTCGCAGTTCGCTCGGATGCTACCGTCCTCGCATGAGCCCGTTTCGCACGACTCTTGCTCTCGCCCTGCTGTTTCCCATCCTGTGCGGAACGGGACAAGACGCGACGGCGGTGGTCGGCGACGGACCGGACCCGCGGCCCAATTTCGTGGTGATCCTGACCGACGATCAGGAGCCGTCGACGATCGATTACATGCCCCGGGTGCGAGACCTGCTGGTCGAGCAAGGCGTGCGCTTTTCCAACGCATTCGTCCCCGTCACCGCCTGCTGCCCATCACGGGTGTCCCTGTTGCGCGGCCAGTACTCCCACAACCACGGCGTGCTGCTCAACAAAGGGTAGAACGGCGGATTTCCGTTCTTCGAGACCTCGGGCGGTGAGAGCTCGACCATCGCCACCTGGCTTCGAGCGGCGGGCTACAGGACGCTTCTCGCCGGCAAGTACCTCAACGGCTACCGCCGCTCGGCTCACGTTCCCCCCGGCTGGGACGAGTGGTACGGATTAACGAAGTACGGTTACTTCAACTACCGCATCAGCGACAACGGCGCGAGAGCCCGATTCGCCGAGGAGACGAATCCGTACCTCACCGACGCCCTGGCCGACCGGGTGGTGAAGTTCATCCGCGAGTCCGGAGAGAACAGTCCGCTGTTCATCTACCATGCGCCCTGGGCTCCGCACAAACCCGCCACCCCCGCGCCTCGCCACGCCGAGCTCTATTCCGATCTGAAAGCTCCGCGCGAGCCCTCCTTCAACGAGGCCGACGTAAGCGACAAGCCGGCGTTCGTCCGGGCGCGTCCGCTGTTGACCGACGAGCAAATCGCGGAGATCGACGAGTACCATCGCAACCGGCTGCGGACGCTCGTGGCGGTGGACGAATCCGTGGGCCGCATCGTCGAGGCGCTCGACGCCGCGGGGCGCCTCGACAACACCTTCTTCTTCTACACCAGCGACAGCGGCTTCCACCTGGGGCACCACCGCCTCTACCTCGGCAAGGGGGGACCCTACGAAGAGAACATCCGTGTCCCGCTGATCGTGCGCGGGCCGGGAGTGGCACCGGGGCGAACCATCGACCGCTTTGCCCTCTCCATCGGCCTGGCCCCGACACTCGCCGAGCTCGCGGGCGCGCAGGCGCCCTCGTTCGTCGACGGCCGCTCGCTGGTCCCGCTGCTCCGCGGGGCAACACCCGAGCCCTGGCGCAACACCTTCCTCATCGAGCACTGGGGCGAGAAGAAGGGCTTCCGAGGACTCCGGGCCCGGGACCTGGTCTACGTCGAGTACACGAGCGGAGAGCGCGAGTTCTACGACTTGAGCCGCGACCCGCACCAACTCGAGAGCGCCCACGCAGACGCCGACCCGGAACGAGCGAGAGCCCTCGCCGGGATCCTGGAGCGCCTGGCCCGCTGCAAAGCGGACAGCTGCCGCGAGGCCGAGGAGCTTCCGCTGCCGCCCACGGCGGACGCCGAACCGTGACGGCGCGCGCCCCACCGGCCCTCTCGGGCTGACTCGCCGCTTGACCGGATCTTGCTTCGCTTCAACTGGTCGACGCACCAGTTTCGTTGAGGACTTCTACCGGGGAACGGAAGGCCAGCGTTGAGGCACGCGCTGCACTTTTTCCGGGTCGTAGCCGACGCGCGCGGCACGGTCGAGCAGCTCCTGGTATTCGGCATCGCTCAACTCGGGATCTCTCGACATGAACCAGACGTACTTCCGGTCTGGCACCCCGACGATCGATCGTCGATAGGCGTCGTCGACATAGACGATCAAGTAGGCCGCCTCGAAGGGCCAGAGAAACTGCATGCGCCATTCTGCGTTCGTCTCCTCGTTGTGGACCCAGCCCTTCGGCGTCATGCGCTTCTCGGGCCCGTCGAACGCGCCCTTGCGGAACGTGTAGGTGGTTTCGATGATCCCTTCGTCCGTGAGTCGGTAGGATTCCACGGCGTTGTGCGCCCCTTCCTCGCTGAAGAAGGGGATGGCGACCGGGATGAAGGCAATCACATACCAGTCCCCCATGAAGCGTTCCAGATCGATCTTGCGACTCGTCGCCATCAGCGGCGGCGCATTCGCGCTCGCGCAGCTGCTCGCGATCGCCGCGCAGAGCAACGCGGCCAGCAGCCTCCGACGTCGGACGCGGCGGTGAATGCGGTTTTCTCTGCTAGCCGACACGAATCCAGACCTCTCTCGAGTCCCGTTCGCCAATCAAATGGTGCGCTGCGTCGCCAGCCAGGTGTCGACCCGCTGCCACTCTTCGAGGAGCCAGCCGAATCGGTCTTCCCGCTCGGTGGGGATCGCCTCGCGCGGAATGCGATGGAAGTGTACCCGGACCGTCTGGTGTACCAGCGATCCCCGCCAAATATGCGCGAGGGTGGCGACTTTCTCGAAACCGCTGTGGTTGCACACGACGACGTCGACGTCGGGTGCAGCCTCGAGCAGCCCCAGGGTTCCGCCGGGCCGGGGCGGCAGCACGAACCGCAGTGATCGCGCGTATTCGAGCATCTTTTCGTCCCCTTCTCGGTGGAATCGTTCGAGCACCCGCTTGCGCTTCGACTCCGAGAAGCGCGTGCCCTCGGGATACGTGAGAAGCCCGTCGCGGGGGCCGAGCCCGCGCGCGAGCTCTTGCACACGGCGGATCTCGCGTGCCGAATCGTCCGACGAGCGATCGACGAACACGTTGGGAAGCCGGTTGCCCACGATGTCGATGCAGGGATCGAAGAGAAGCTCGCGCTTCAAGACGTAGCGAAGGCGCATGCCGGTATGCCGACTCACGAGCGCCGCTGCGAGAAGGGTGTCTGCGCTGCTCGCGTGGCGGACGAGCAGCAGGTAGGGGCCGCGCGCGAGATCCGCATCGCTGGTGACCTCCAGGCGAAGCCCGAAGGTGCGGACCAACCCACTCAGGAGCGACGACCCCCACCACGCCTCGAGCCGGTAGTGGAGGTCGGCCCAGCGCTCGTCGTCGACCGGGAAGAGCCTGGTCCAGATCCACAGGCCCGCGCTGATCGCGATTCCCAGAACCTCGCAAGAGAGGTAGTAGGTGAGAAACGCACCGCTGCGCAGCGCCACACCGCGATTGCGACGCAGCGCGTCGACGATGGCCGCCGCCGGGATCCAGATCGGGGCCGTGGTCACGCAGAGGGACCACGCGGTTACGTATCCCGGGATGGTCATCAGTCGGCGCCCCAGCACGAACCAGAGTCTGACCGATTTTCAGCGCGCTTGCCCGGCGCGCGTGCTTGGGAGGCGCTCGCGAAGCTGCCCGATCGTGGAATTCGGTGCGATTGTATGGTCAGATCGGCACAACCGGCCCGCGACGCGGGAGCGCCAGCGGATCCGCGCTTCGCGAGCGCCTCGCCAGCGTCTGCGCTCAACCGCTCGCAGAGTTCCCAGAGTGCGCGCCGGCCCTCCTCGGACTCGCGGGCGAACGGGAACAAGTGCGTGCGGCGCTCTTCCCGGTCGAGGAAGAAGCGCCCCGTGGGCGCACGGGAACGCAGCCAGCCACGCTGCCGTGTCGGCGCCCTCGGAGTAGGACCGCAAGCCACTTGTCTCGGGATCGGCGGTTTCGCGCGAGGGACTCGACGGCGATTCTCGGCTACGTTCGAGCGCCGGAGGGCGGCGTGAAGCGCTACACGGTGGCCGACGTCCGCAACGCGTACGAAGCGATGCCGGAGGTTTCCGAGTGGCTCCGCGTGGGCCAGGAGCAGATCGACCACTTCGCTCGGGCCACGCTCGACGCGGACTGGATGCACGTCGACCCCGAACGCGCAAAACGCGAGAGCCCCTACGGCGGCACCATCGCCTTCGGCTTCTGGACCATGTCCATGCTCACGTATTTCGCGCGGCAGACCGGCGGGCGCGACTATCCGGAAGGCGCGCTCTACGGGATCAACTACGGCTTCGACCGGCTGCGGCTGCTCGCACCCGTGCGGGTCGGAGAGCGCATCCGCAACCGCATGGCCCTGCTGGACGTCGAAGATCGGGGCGGGGGGCGCTTCCTGATCAGGACCGAGAACACCGTCGAGATCGAGGGCGGGGAGCGGCCCGCGATGGTGGCGGAGTGGCTGGTCATGCTCGTGTATCCGACCGAGGAACGCGATCCCGGAACGGGATCGCGCGACGCTGCAAGCGAATCCGAAGGATTCGCCGGCTAGAAGAAGCGAGAACATCATGCCCAAGACCACACTGTGCATCGAGGGCTTCGGGACGCGCCGCTCGCCGTTCTTCGAGTGCTACGCGACGCCCGAGTCCGAGTTCGGCGTCGGTAACGGGCGCCTCTTTCCCTGGCGCATCGGCGAGAGCGCTACCGACGACTACTGGACCCTGCGCCGCAACGCGGTGCAGTTCGACGTGCCGGAGCTGCCGCTCGAGATCGCGGGCGCGGACGCGGCGACCCTGCTCGATCGGGTATTCGCGCGCGACATGCGCAGGCTTCGCGTGGGGCGCGCGGTCTACGCGATCGCCTGCGGCTACCGCGGCGGCGTGATGATGGACGGCATCGCGATGCGCCTCGACGAGCATCGCTACTGGTACGTGCAGGCCAACGGGGACTTCCTCGGCTGGCTCTGCGCGCACGCGGCCGATCTCGAGGTCGAGGTGCGCGACCCGGACGCCTGGGTGTTCCAGGTGCAGGGGCCGCGCTCGCTCGACATCCTCGCGCGCGCTTGCGACGACGGCGCTCCCGACGACTTCCGCTACTTCGACGTGCGCAGCTGCCGGATCGCCGGTCATCCGGTGCTCGTCTCGCGCACGGGCTGGACGGGCGAGCTCGGCTTCGAGGTCTACGTGGAGCGCCGCGAAGTCGACGGCGCGGCGGTCTGGCGGCGCGTCCAGGCGGCCGGTGAGCCCGATGGGCTCGTGGTGAGCAGCCTGCGCTCGATGCAGATCCGCCGCATCGAGGCCGGCATCCTCGACTACAACACCGACATGGATCGGCGCGTGACCCCGTACGCGGTGGGCCTCGGGCCGTTCGTCGAGCTCGACAAGGCCGACTTCACCGGCAAGGCCGCGCTCGAACACGCCGAGCGCAGCCCGCGCCTGCACGGGCTGCGCTGCGAAGCGGGGGTTCCCGCGTACGGCGCGAAGCTTCGCGCGGCGGGCGAGGTCATCGGTCGCGCGCTGTCGTCGGCGTGGTCGCCGCTGCTCGCGTGCGGGATCGGATACGCGCTCTTCGACCGACCGGGCGATTGGCCCGGCGCCAACGTCGCGATCTCTCAACCCGACGGCGCGGAGCACGAGGCCGCGGTCGTGAGCCTCCCGTTCTACGACGCCGAGAAGCGGATTCCGCGGGGCCTCGACACGAGCGTTCCCTGAGCCGTAACGCGCGCGCGAGCGCCGCGTCGGCGATCCGCCCGTCGCGCTCGGACGCGGCGCGCATCACGCATCGCGCGCCGCGCGCGGAGCGACGCGGATCAGCGCGTCGGCCGCGACCACTCCGCGGCCCTCGGCGCGGAGCATCAGCGGGTTGACGTCGAGCTCGACGACGAACGAGGGATCGCGCTCCACCATGCCCGCAATCGCGATGATGGCGTCGATCGCCGCGCCGACGTCCGCGGCGGGCGCTCCGCGGAAACCGCGCAGCAGCGGCGCGCACTTCAGCCGACCCAGCGCGTCCGATACCTGCTCCCGCGTCGTCGGCAGCAGCAGCGACGCGCTGTCCTGCAGGATTTCGACGAGCGCGCCGCCGCCACCCAGCAACAGGTACGGGCCGAAGTCCTCGTCGCGCGCCACGCCGACGATCAGCTCCGCGACGACGCCCTCGACCATCTCCTCGACGAGGAACGCCTGCGCGAGGCCCGACATCTCCGCCAGCGCCGCCGCGACTTCATCAGCGCTGCGCAGCGCGAGCCGGACGCCTCCGACCTCCGTCTTGTGCGCGACCCCCAGCGCCTTGACGACGACCGGATAGCCCAGCGCCTCGGCGGCCCGTACGGCCTGCGCGGCGTCGCGCACCACGCGCGACGCGGGCAACGGCACGCCGCAGCGCGCGAGGCGGCGCTTGGATTCGGCCTCGTCCAACACCTGCGCGGCGCCTTCCGGATGCGCAGCGACGCGCTCGAGCAGCGGCGGCGCGGGAGGCCGGCGCCGGGCGGCGCCCACCTCGACCGCCGCCCGGATTCCCGCGAGCCCGGCGTCGATGCCCGCGAGCGATGCGATGCCCTGTTCCATCAGACGCGCGACCACCGCTTCCGAGATCGTGTCCGAAAAGCTCGACAGCACGGCGCCCTTGGTGCCCGTCTGCTTCGCCGCCCGGACGAAGCCCCGCTCGGCGCCACCCCAGGTCGACTGGTCGCAGAGGTCCTCTCGCGGATAGTCGAGCAGACACAGCGCGACGTCGAAGCCCTCCGACAGGAAGGCCGTGAACTGCTGGGCCAGCCGCTCCTCGTCGTTCCAGTCGAACATCTGGAAGTCGAGGGGATTCGCGGCGACCATCCGCTCGTGGATCGTCGCGCGCAGGCGCTCGCGCGCCGCCTCCGAGAGCGCGGGAAGGCTCAGCTGCGCGCCCAGCGCATCCGCGAGCAGCGTGAGGTCGCCGCCCGACGTGCTCATCGCCCCGACGCGGCCGCCGTCGAGCGGGCCGAGCACGTGCAGCACCTTCAGCGCCTCCAGCAGCGCCTCCAGGGAATCGACGCGAGCCACACCGAGGCGCTCGAACAGCGCGCTCACCAGCGCGTCCGAGCCCGCGAGCGAAGCCGTATGCGACACCACGATCTTGCGCGCGGCTTCCGAGCGGCCGGCCTTGATCGCGACGATCGGCTTGCCCAATTGGCGCGCGACGCCGACCGCCGCCTCGAAGGCCTTCGGGTCGGGCATCGCCTCCACGTAGAGCCCGAGCGCGGTGACGCCCTCCTGGCGAGCGAAGGTCTCGATCGCGTCGTGGAGGTCGAACTTCAGCTTGTTGCCGAGCGAGACCAGGTAGGCGATCGGGACGCCGCGCCGCTGCATGGTGAGGTTGAAGCCGATGTTCGACGACATGGTGATGATCGCCACGCCCTCGTCGACCCGGCGGCCGCCCTGCTGGTCGGGCCAGAGCATCGCGCCGTGCAGATAGTTGAGCAGCCCGTAGC
>JBFGGA010000025.1:0-25750 GCA_041579295.1 Myxococcota bacterium
CTCCCAGGTCGTGCGCCCGCCGAGCGAGCGGGGGATGACGTGGTCGAGATTCAGCTCGGAGCGGTGGGGTCGGTCACCGCAGTACTGACAGGTGAACTTGTCGCGCGCAAAGACGTTGACGCGGCTGTAGCGCACGTGTCGTTTGGGCACGCGGTCGAAGCTGGGCAACAGGATCACCCGCGGCACGCAGATGGCGCCGCTCGGCGTCCCGATCACCGACGTGCCGTCGGTGGCCCGCCGCCGCCGCCAGCTCTCGAAGTCGAAGGTCTCGTACTCCTCGTTCACGACCCGCGCGATGTCCCGATAGACGAGCGCAAATGCCCGCCGCGCCGACGTCACGTGAATCGGCAGGTAGGAGCGATTTAGTACCAGGACAGTCGCATTCAGCACGATTTCAGCCGCTTATCCTACGAGAACGGCCCCCGTCATTCAACGCGAACGCTCCTCGAACGCGAAGCCGAGCGCCTGCTCGATGGCGTCCTCGTCACCCGGAAGCAGCGTTCGCACGTCGAAGATCAGCGCGTCGTCGCGCACGCGCGCGACGACCGGCACCGCCGCGGCGCGCAGTCGCTTCGCGACGCCCTCGGCACTCGCCGCGGAGCGCAGCACCACCACCCAGCTCTCGAGCTCGAAGCCCGGCAGCGAGCCCCCGCCCGCGAAGCCGCGGTCGCGCTCGGCGCCTATGCGCGCGGTGTCGCCGAGGCGCTTCGCGAGGTGCTCCGCGAGCGCGCGGGCGCGCGCCTCCAGCCGCTCCGAGGTCTCGAGCAGCTGGCCCAGCACCGGGATCTCGCGCTCGGCGCGGCCGTCCAGGTAGCACTCGAGCGTCCAGTCCAGCGCCGCGAGGCTCAGCTTGTCGAGGCGCAGCGCGCGCGCCAGCGGATTGCCGCGCATGGCCTCGACGCGCTCCCGCGAGCCCAGCACCAGGCCCGCCTGGGGCCCGCCCAACAGCTTGTCGCCCGAGAAGCAGACCAGGTCGGCGCCGAGCTTCAGGCGCGCGGGCGCGAAGATCTCCGCGGGAAAGCCGCGCGCGCCGAGGTCGACGAGCGTCCCGCTGCCGAGATCTTCGACGACGGGAATGTCCCGCGCTCGCCCGATCTCCGCGAGCTGTGCGATCGACGCCTCGGCGACGAAGCCGCGCAGCTCGAAGTTGCTGCGGTGGATCTTCAACAACAGCGCCGTGCGCGGCCCGATCGCCTGCTCGTAGTCGCTCGGATGCGTGCGGTTGGTGGTGCCGACCTCGACGAGCTCCACCCCGGCGCGCTCCACGATGCTCGGCACGCGGAACGAGCCGCCGATCTCGACCAGCTCGCCGCGCGAGACGATCACCTCGCGCCCCCTCGCGAGGCTGTCGAGCGCCAGCAGCACGGCGGCGGCGTTGTTGTTGACGGCGAGCGCGGCGGGGGCCTGGCCGAGCAGCGCGAGCTTCGCGCAGACGGCCGCGAGCCGGTCGCCGCGCCGCCCGCTCTCCAGATCGAACTCGAGGTCCGAGTAGCTCGCGGCGGCGCGCGCGACCGCGCGCACCGCGCCGGGCGCGAGCGGCGCGCGCCCGAGGTTCGTGTGTAGGGAGATTCCCGTGGCGTTGACGACCCGGCGTGGGTGGCCGCCGCAGAGCGCGGCGGCCCGCACCGCGGACCGCTCGACCAGCTCCGCCGCGCCCTCGCCGGCCGCCGCAGGCGCGGAATCCGCCAGGCGCTGCCGGGCCTCGGCGAGCGCGCCGCGCACGCCCTCCAGGATCGCCCAGCCCGGCAGCTCGGGCCGCTGCGCGGCGACCGCGTCGGCCAGCCGATCGACCGACGGCAGTGCCCTGCGGGGATCAGGCTTGACCTCGGGGCTCCGATACATGATTCTCCTGGAAGGATTTGCTTGGTGTGGTCCTGCGGGGATCGCGCTTCGGGAGCGATCACGAGATTGTTGCTGAAAATACGCCACCCGTCGCGTGTTCGGGTGATGCGCAACTTCCGCGACTTCGCGCCGCTCCGCAGGCGATGGGAACGAGCTGGACGGGCGGCGGGGCGCTGCCGGAGCTCGGAGACCCGATCGCGCCACCACACCGTTGTGAGACTTACTGTGCGAGTAGCCAAATTTGTGCGTGAATTGGGGAATTTAGCGCCTGTTTCCGCCCTGCTCGGGCCCGTTTGGGCCCCGCGTACCGACTAGCCCCGCCACTGGGCCGCAGATCCGCGTTGCCCACCCGATAGGCACGAAGTTCCGATTCCGGCTCGCCAACGCCGAGGGGACGAGCGCGCCCGGCCCTCATCGCCGCCGCGCGCCCCTCGCGGGAATTGCGACATGAGCAACGAGATCGTGATCAACGTCTCGGTCGGGGAAACCCGGGTGGGGATCATCGAGCGCAACCTGTTCACCGAGCTCCACATCGAGCGGGAGGACGAGCGCAACGTCGCGGGCACGGTCGTCAAGGGGCGCGTGACGCGGGTGTTGCCCGGCATGCAGGCCGCGTTCGTGGACATCGGGCTCGAGAAGGCCGCGTTCCTCTACGCGGGCGACTACTACGACGACTCGGCCCCCGGCAACGGCGGCACCGGCGGCAACGGGGGCTCCGAGCGCGGCCGCGCGCGCGCGCGCAACGGCGGCCGCCAGCAGCCTCCGAGCATCGACACGCTGCTTCGCGAGGGCCAGGAGATCGTCGTCCAGATCGCCAAGGAGCCGATCGGCAGCAAGGGCGCGCGGATCACCTCCCACATCTCGATCGCGGGGCGCCACCTGGTGCTCACGCCGCTGTCGCAGCGGGTGGGCGTATCGCGGCGCATCGAATCCGAGCGCGAGCGGCGCCGACTCCGCGAGATCGTCTCGCGCAATCGCCCGGACGGCCTCGGCTTCATCATCCGAACCGCCGGCGACAAGGCGAGCGAGGCCGACCTCGAGGCCGACATCCGTTACCTCTCGGCGGTCTGGAGCGACATCCAGCAGAAGCGGGAGGCCGCGACGGCCCCGTCTGACCTCTACTCCGAGCCCTCGCTGCCGCTCCGGGTGATTCGCGACTTCGTGAACGGCAAGACCAAGCGCATCGTGATCGACGACGCGCGCGTCTACGAGGAGATGAAGGACTTCCTGGCGCGCTTCGTGGCGGATCCGAAGCCGCGACTCGAGCACTACCGCGGCGCGCATCCGATCTTCGACCACTTCAACATCGAGTCGTCGATCGACGCCAACCTGGGCAAGAAGATCTTCCTCAAGTCGGGCGGCCATCTGGTGATCGACCAGAGCGAGGCGCTCACCGCGATCGACGTCAACACGGGGCGCTTCGTCGGCAAGCGCGACCTCGAGGAGACCGTGCTGCGGACGAACCTCGAAGCGGTCAAGGAGGTGGTCTATCAGCTCCGCTTCCGAAACATCGGCGGCATCATCATCATCGACCTGATCGACATGGAGAACTCCGACAACCGCGCCAAGGTCTACAGCGCGCTCCAGGAAGCGCTCAAGCAGGACAAGGCGAGGACCAACATCCTCAAGATCTCGGAGCTCGGCCTCGTCGAGATGACGCGGAAGCGGACCCGCGAGAATCTCGTCCAGCAGCTCTGCGAGCCGTGCTCGAACTGCGAGGGGCGCGGCTACGTGCTGTCGAGCGAGAGCATGGTCTTCAAGGTGCTGCGCGAGATCCGCAAGGACCTGCCGCGCTTCTCCGGCCGCCAGATCGCGGTCAGCGTGAACCCGCGGGTCGCGGAGTTGCTGCTCGCGCGCGCCCACAAGGCCTGCGCGGAGCTCGGCCGGGAGCTCGGACGCGAGATCGAGGTCCGCGGCAAGCCCGGGCTGCACCAGGAGCAGTTCGAGGTGACCGCGCTCGACAGCGGCCCGCCCGTCTCCGTACCGCTGCAGTGGCTCGGTTTTCCGCCGGAGCCCACCGAGGAGGCCGAGGCCGAGCGCGCCGCCGGCGCCGAAGCGGCCCCCGCGCCCCCGTCGCTGCAGCTGGCCGCGCCGCGGCAGGCGCCCGAGCCCGAGGCCGGTCAGCCGAGCCGCGCGCTGCAGACCGTGCCCGGCGAGGCGGCGCGCGAAGCCGCCCCCACGGAGACCGCCGCCCCGGCGGAGAACGCTGCGACCGCGGGGGCCGACGCGGCCGCGGAAACCGCCGCCCCCGCGGACACCGCTGCGGCGGCGGAGGCCGACGCGGCCGCCGAGCCGGGTGCGCCCGAGGAGACCCAGGCGGCTGCGGAGACCGGCGCGGCCGAGCGGCCCTCGCCCGCGGCCGGCGCGCCGGTCGCGGAGCGCGAAGCGCGGCTCGCGGCGCGAGCCCCGGCCGGCGAGATGCTTGACTTGGAAGCGGAAACCCCGATACTGCCCGCTCCCGCGAAAGTGGAGGAGACGTAGGTGTTCGCCGTCGTTCGCACGGGAGGCAAGCAGCTTCGGGTGGAGCCCGGGACGGCCGTCCGCGTGGAGAAGCTCGAGGGAGCCGTGGGCGACAGCGTCGAGCTCGGAGAGGTCCTGCTCGTGGGCGCCGAGGACGGCGCGAAGATCGGGACGCCGCTGGTCGCCGGCGCGAAGGTGGTCGGAACCATCACCGCGCAGGGCCGCGGGCCGAAGCTCACGATCTTCAAGCTGAAGCGACGCAAGGGCTATCGCCGCAAGGCGGGGCACCGTCAGTCGTACACCGAGATCCGCGTGGACAAGATCGAGGCTTGAGCGATGGCGCACAAGAAGGGACAGGGAAGCTCGCGCAACGGTCGCGACAGTCAGGGGCAGCGGCGTGGCGTGAAGGTGTTCGCGGGCCAGTCCGTGACGGCGGGATCGATCCTGGTTCGACAGCTCGGCACGAAGATCCATCCGGGCCGCAACGTCGGACTCGGCCGCGATTACACGCTCTTTGCGCTCTGCGACGGCGTGGTCGACTACGGCAAGTCGCGCGGGCGCACCATCGCGCAGGTCGAGCCGGGCGACTAGCGCACACGCTTGACCGCGGCGCCGATGCGACGGCGCGCGGCCGCAGACCCATGAATCCAGACGAATCGTTCATCGACGAGGCGACGATCTCCGTACGCGCGGGCGACGGCGGCGACGGCTGCGTGAGCATGCGGCGCGAGAAGTTCGTGCCGCGCGGCGGCCCCGACGGCGGCGACGGCGGCCGCGGCGGCGACGTCGTGATCACGGCCGATCGCAACCTCTCCACGCTCTGCGATCGGCGGCTGCGCCGCGAGGTGCGCGCGGAGTCCGGCCACAAGGGCGGCGGCTCGAATCGCACGGGGCGCGACGGGCGCGACGTCGAGCTCCGCGTCCCCGTCGGCACGATCGTCTACGACCTCGATCCCGAGGCCGAAGTCGAGATCGTGGCCGACCTCTCCCAACACGGGAAGAGCGTTCGGGTCGCGCGCGCGGGTCGCGGTGGGCGGGGCAACGCCTACTTCGCGACCGCGACGCGACAGACGCCCGATTTCGCGGAGCCCGGCGGGCGGGGCGAGTCGCGCAGGCTGCGGCTCGCGCTGAAGCTGCTGGCCGACGTGGGCCTCGTGGGCTTCCCGAACGCGGGCAAGTCCACGCTGCTGTCGCGGATCTCGGCAGCCCGGCCGAGGGTCGCCTCCTACCCGTTCACCACGCTCACGCCGTCGCTCGGCGTCGTCGAGATCGGCGAGCGCCGCCTCGTCGCGGCCGACATCCCGGGGCTGATCGAGGGCGCGAGCGAGGGGGCGGGGCTCGGTCACCGCTTCCTGCGGCACATCGAAAGAACCCGTCTCATCGTGCACCTTCTGGACGCGGGCGGCCTGGTCCTCGAGTCCGCGGACCTCGTCGGCCGCTACGAGACGATCCGG
The DNA here is from genome assembly GCA_041579295.1 of Myxococcota bacterium. Classification (GTDB taxonomy): domain Bacteria; phylum Myxococcota_A; class UBA9160; order UBA9160; family SMWR01; genus JACZVU01. Next base: position 5,757 of record JBFGGA010000025.1, read on the forward strand.
CGCGAGCTCGGCTCCTACAGCCCCGATCTGCTGGGGCGCCCGGAGCTCGTGGCGCTCAGCAAGATCGACCTCGTTCGCGATCCGGGCGCACTCGACCCGGTCGAAGCGGAGCTCTCGAAGCGGGGCCTGGCCGTGCTGCGGATCTCGTCCGCAACGGGTGCGGGCGTGGACGCGCTGCTCGCGGAGATGCTCCAGATGCTGGATCGCGCCGACGCGGAAGCGGCCGCGGAGGCGCAGGAGGGCACGGCTTGAGCGAGATCCAGACGAGCGCGAGACCCGCCGCCGCCGAGGCGCGCCGCATCGTCGTCAAGATCGGCAGCAGCGTGCTGACCCGCGACGGAGAGCTGGAGTCGCGCGTCTTCGGGGACATCTCCCGCCAGGTCAGCGAGCTCCTCGACGCGGGCCGCGAGGTCGCGATCGTCTCGTCGGGCGCGATCGCGATCGGCGCCAAGGAGCTCGGCTGGAGCGACGGCGGCCGCTCGATTCCCGAGAAGCAGGCAGCTGCGGCGATCGGCCAGATCGGTCTCGTCGAGCACTATCGGCGGCGTTTCGCGCGCCGCGGGCGGCGGGTTGCGCAGGTCCTCGTCACGCGCAGCGGGCTCGCCGATCGCGAGCGCTTCATCAACGCGCGCCACACGCTGCTCGAGCTGCTGCGGATCGGCGCCGTGCCGATCATCAACGAGAACGACACGGTGGCGACCGAGGAGATCCGCTTCGGCGACAACGACAACCTGTCTGCGACGGTCGCCAACCTGATCGGCGCGGACATGCTCGTGATCCTCACCGACGTCGACGGCCTCTACCGCACACCCCCTGGCGATAGCCCAAAGCCCGAGCTCTTCGACGTCGTCGAGCGCGTGACGCCGGAGATCGAGCGCGCCGCAGCGGGATCGAACAGCGCCTTCGGCCGCGGCGGAATGACGACGAAGCTGCAGGCCGCCCAGGCGGCCGCACGCTGCGGCGCCACGACGGTGCTCTGCAACGGCCGCAAGCGCGACGTGCTGCTGCAGGTCGCCGCCGGCAAGCCCGTCGGAACGATCTTCGCGACCGGCAACCGACTCGCAAGTCGCAAGCACTGGCTGGCGTTCACCACCCGGACCCACGGAGAACTGGTGCTCGACGACGGAGCAGTAAAGGCCATCGCTCGCATGGGCAAGAGCCTGCTGCCCGCGGGCATCGTCGAGGTGCGCGGGAAGTTCCGGGTCGGCGATCCGGTTGCGTGCGTCGATTCGAGCGGGCGAGCGGTGGCGCGAGGCCTGGCGGCCTACGCGTCCGACGCGGTGGCGAGCATCGCGCGACGGCCGACGCGGGAGATTGCGCAGATGCTAGGATACTCGAACGGGGACGAGGTCATTCATCGCGACGATCTCGTCCTGCTCGAGGACCCCAACGAGTGACGTCCTCTCGAGGTCGCGGCGCATGAGCTCCGAAAGTCTCAAGGAACAGGTGATCGATCTCGCTCGCAAGGCGCGCACGGCCTCGGAGCGGGTCTCGGAGCTCTCGACGCGCGAAAAGAACGCCTGGCTGCTGCGCAGCGCGGAGCGACTGGAAGACGCGAAGGCCAAGATCCTCGCCGCCAACGCGGCGGATCTCGAGCGCGCCGCGGGCGCCGGGATCTCGGGCCCCATGCTCAAACGCCTCGAGCTGGCCGAGGGCAAGTGGCGCGACATGATCGCGGGGCTGCGCGACGTCGCCGCGCTGCCCGACCCCGTCGGAAGGGTGGAGTCGACCTCGGTGCGGCCCAACGGCCTCCAGGTGGGCCGCATGCGCATTCCGCTCGGCGTGATCGGGATCATCTACGAGAGCCGGCCGAACGTGACCGTCGATGCGGCGGCGCTCTGCGTCAAGGCGGGCAACGCCGTGATCCTGCGCGGCGGCTCCGAGGCCATCCAGGCAAACCGCGCGCTCGCCGAAGAGCTGCGCGAGGCGGCCGCGGAGACCGGCGTGCCCGAGGACGCGGTCGCGGTGATTCCCGTGACCGACCGCGCCGCGATCGACGTGATGCTCGGTCTCGACCAGTACATCGACCTGATCATCCCGCGCGGTGGGCCGGGCCTGATCCAGCTGGTGACCGAGAAGTCGCGCATTCCGGTCGTGGCCCACGACGCAGGTGTGTGTCATGTCTTCGTCGACGCGAGCGCCGATCCCGAGATGGCCACGCGGATCGCGGTCGACTCGAAGATCCGGCAGATGGAGGTCTGCAACGGCCTGGAGACCCTGCTCGTCCACCGCGACGCGGCGACCACCGCGATGCCGCGCATCCTCAAGGCCCTGCACGAGCAGGGTGTGGAGCTGCGCGGATGCGAGAAGACCCGCGAGATCTTCGGGGACGCGACTGCCGCGAGCGAGAGCGACTGGGCGGAGGAATACCTCGCTCCGATCCTCGCGGTGCGCGTGGTCGAGGATCTCGACGCCGCGATCGAACACATTCGTCGTTACGGATCGAGCCACACGGAGGTGATCGTCACCCGGGACTACCGCAGCGCGCAGGAGTTCCTGCGCCGCGTGGGGTCTTCGACGGTCGGCGTCAACTGCTCGACGGCCTTCGCGGACGGCTATCGGTTGGGGCTCGGTGCGGAAATCGGAATCTCGACCTCCAAGGTCCACGCCTACGGACCGATGGGACTCGACGAGTTGACGACGCTGAAGTTCGTATTGCGCGGAGATGGCCAGCTCCGAGAATGACCGAGACCCAGGCTCGAATCGGAATCTTCGGCGGCACCTTCAACCCGATCCACATCGGCCACCTCCGGGCCGCCGAAGAGGTCGTCTGCGCGTTGCGCCTCGAGCGGCTGATCTTCGTACCGTCGGCGGACCCGCCCCACAAGACCGCCGCGCCGGGTGATCGGATCGCGCCCGCGCAAGAGCGCCTGAAGTGGATCGAGCTCGCGATCCGCGGCAACCCGCGCTTCGAAGTCGACGCGCTGGAGATCGAGCGGGGCGGCGCCTCCTACTCGGTGGATACGCTGCGAACGATCGGCGCGCGCATCGCCCCCGAGAAGCCGGTGTTCATCGTCGGGCAGGACGCGTTCGTCGAGATCGACTCCTGGCGCGAGCCGGAAGCGCTCTTCGAGCTGGCGAACTTCGCGGTCATCACGCGGCCACCCGTCGCGCTGACTTCGCTCGCGGACTGGTTGCCGCGCTGTATGCGTGGCATCGCCGAGCCGGATCCGAGCGGCGTCTTCGCGCTGCATCATCGGGCCGGCACCTGGATCCGGCTGGTCGAGATTCCGGCGCTCGACATCTCTTCGTCGGACATTCGGATCCGCCTGCGCGACGGCGAATCGGTTCGCTACCTGCTTCCCGCGAAGGTCGAGGAGGCCATCGCGAAGAGCGGCGCCTACTGCCGCCTCGAAGAAGAGCACGGCGGATGAGCGACCTGGATCGACTCGGCAAGCTCGCGCTGATCGTCGAGGCGGCGCGAGAGCGCAAGGCCGAGGATCTCGTGGGCCTCGACGTGCGGGAGATCAGCTCGTTCGCGGACTCGTTCATCATCGCGACGGGAACCTCGGATCGGCACGTGCGCGCGGTGACGGATTCGATCGAGGCCGCCCTCAAGTCGGGCGGCGACCCTCCGATGGGGGTCGAGGGCTATGACGAGGGCCGCTGGGTGCTGATCGACTGCGGCGACACGATCGTCCACGTCTTCCAGCAGGAAGTCCGAGACCACTACGACCTCGAGCGCCTCTGGAGCGACGCGCCCGCGCTCGAGCTGGACGCCGCGGCGCGGAGCGTGGGCGCATGAGCCGCCCCGTCGTACTCGTGGTGCTCGACGGCTTCGGAATCGGCGACGGCGGAGCCGCCGACGCGACCGCCCTCGCGCACACGCCCTTCTTCGCGCGCGCGCGCGCCGGTTACCCGCTGGCGAAGCTCGAGACCTCCGGGCAGTCCGTGGGCCTGCCGCCGGGGCAGATGGGCAACTCCGAAGTCGGCCACATGACGATGGGCGCGGGGCGCATCCACGTCCAGGACATCACGCGCATCACCCGCGCGATGGCGGGCGGCGAGCTCGCGAACAACGTCCCGATCCAGTCCGCGATCACCGCCGTCCAGAACAGCGGAGGAGCGCTCCACCTGATGGGCCTGGTGTCGGATGGCGGCGTCCACAGCGAGTTCGAGCACCTCACCATGCTGCTCGATCATCTGGAGAGCCGCGGCATCGAGCCCGCGATCCACGCGTTCATGGACGGACGCGATACACCGCCGCGCTCGGGGGGCGGATTCATGCGCGCCCTCGTCGAGGTGCTCGATCGGACGGGCGGCCAGGTGGCGAGCGTGACCGGCCGCTATTACGCGATGGATCGCGACAGCCGCTGGGAGCGCATCCAGAAGGCCTACGACGCGATCGTGTGCCGCGAGGGCCGGCGCGCCGCCGACCCGATCGAGGCGGTCGAAGCCGCCTACCGGCGCGGAGAGGGCGACGAATTCATCGAGCCCACGGTCATCGAAGGCGGCGCGCCGCTGGTCGATGGCGATGCGGTCCTCTTCTTCAACTTCCGCGCCGATCGCGCGCGGCAGCTCACCAACGCGCTCACCGGCGCGGACGCGGCGCAGTTCAAGGGGCAGCTCGAGCGCAAGTCCGCCCCGAAGCTCTCCGCGTTCGTGTGCCTGACCGAGTACGACGCCGACTTCGGCCTGCCCGTGGCCTTCGCGTCGGAGATACCGCGCAACGGACTCGGCGAGATCCTCTCGAAGGCCGGGCTGCAACAGCTGCGCGTCGCCGAAACCGAGAAGTACGCGCACGTGACGTACTTCTTCAACGGCGGCGTCGAGGAGCCCTTTCCGGGCGAGGATCGGGTGCTCATCCTCTCGCCGCGCGACGTGGGCACCTACGACGCCAAGCCCGAGATGAGCGCCGCCAAGGTGACCGAGGAGGCGGTGTGCCGGATCCTCGAGGGCGACTACGCGTTCGTGCTGATCAACTACGCGAACCCCGACATGGTGGGTCACACCGGCATCCTCGGGGCCGCCGTCAAGGCCGTCGAAACGGTCGACAGCGCCCTGGACCGCTTGGCGGGCGCGGTGCTCGCGAGAGGGGGCACGCTGCTGGTCACCGCGGACCACGGAAACTGCGAGCTGATGGTGGACCCGACGACCGGCGCGCCGCACACCGCTCACACCACCAACCCCGTGCCGATCTTCTGGATCTCCCGGGACGCCGTCGGCGGGCAGCTGCGCGACGGCGGCCTCGCGGACCTCGCGCCGACCGTTCTCGACCTCATGGGCCTTCCACAGCCCGAGGAGATGACGGGCCGCAGCCTGATCGCCCGCGACGCCTGAACGCCGCCGCGGCGCAGCCCGCTCGACACCCCGCCCGGTCCCGCGGAGCGCAAAGCCGTGCGCTGGACGAAGACCGGCACAGAGGCGCTGCGAAGGCTCGCGGATCTCTCGCGCGGCGCGCTCGAGCTGTTGCTGCCCGCGCATTGCGCGGGCTGCGACGCCCGCACGGATCCGAGCGCCGCGCTGTGTGCGGCCTGCGACGGCCAGCTCGCGCGCATCGCGCTGCGCGCGTGCGAGCTGTGTCAGCAGGCCGCGCCGCAGGCCGACGGCTCGCGCTGCGCGCGCTGCGCGACGGCGGCTTCGCCGCTGGCGGCGTGCGTCGCGGCCGTGCGCTTCGAGGGCCGCGCGGCGGAGTGGATCCACCGCTTCAAGTATCCGAAGCGGGGCCTGCGGGGGCTCGACCCCGCGCCCGTGTCGGTGGTCGCCGCGCTGCTGCGCGAGGCAGCGGCCCGCGCGCCGGGTGCCCGCCCGGACCTGATCGTGCCCGTCCCGCTGCATCCGCGGCGGCTGCGCTCGCGCGGCTTCAACCCGGCCGCACAGATCGCGCGCCAGCTGGCGCGCACGACCGGCGCTTCTTTCGGGGCCGTCGCGCTGCACCGCACGCGGGACACTCCGAGCCAGACGGGCCTCGATCGCGGCGCGCGACGCTGCAACGTGCGCGGCGCGTTCTCGGCGCGGCGCGGGCGGCGCGTGCCGCCGCGGGTCTGGCTGGTCGACGACGTGGTGACGACGGCCAGCACGCTCTGCGAGGCGGCGATCGCGCTGCGCGCGGCCGGCGCCTCGACGGTGATCGGCGTCTGCGCGGCGCGGGCGCTCTCGGATTACGCGCAATAGCGCTCGGGTCGGGTCAATCGCGCTCGACGGCCGCGCGAATCACCTCGCGCAGCCGATCTGGATCGACGGGCTTCTTGAACAACACGTCCTTCAGGCCCTCGAGCTTGGCGCGCTTGATGATGTGGTCCTTGTCGTAGTAGAACGCGGTCATCATCAACACGGGTAGATCGGGGTCGCGCTCGCGCACCGCGCAGTAGAGCTCGTATCCGTCCATCTTCGGCATCACGACATCCGTCAGCAGCACGTCGAAGTTCGACGCTTCGATCTTTCGCATGGCCGCCGCGCCATCGGGCGCGGTCTCGACCACGCAGCCTTCCGCGGCCAGCATCTCCTGGATCGATCGGCAGATTCCCATGTCGTCGTCGACGACGAGGACCCGGATGTCCTTCAGGCTCGGCTCGTGGGGCGACAGCAGGCGCGGGCCGCGGAGGTCGATCATCCGCGTCGGCCCGATGTACCGGGTCGTCTCGTACTTCTGGGTTTCGACCATCTCCTCGAGGCGGCCGACGATGCTCGAGATGCGCGCCACTTCGCGGCGCATCCCTTGGACGCGCTCGAGCTCCACCGAGCTGTCCCGCTCGCCGGCGAGCTCTTCGATCTCCCGCTCGAGCAGATCGAGCAGGTTGAGGATCACCGCGAGCGGATTGTTGATCTCGTGGGAGAGACCGATCGCCACCTCGCCGAGCGTCGCGAGCTTGTCCTTGCGCAGGATCTCGCGGAGGTCCTTCGCGTAGCCGATCGTGCCGTCCGGCTCGCCGGATTCGTCGTAGGTGATGGCCGCGGACATCGCCACCGGGATGTGCTGGCCGTCCTGGGAGAGCAGGGTCGTCTGGAACGTCTCGACGATTCCGACCCCGCCGTGGTCGGGCCCGCGCATCGCCCGCATGACGCGCTTGGCTTCCTCCACGTCCGGATAGGCGGTCGCCACGAAGCTGCCCAGGATCTCCTCCTGGGTGTATCCCAGGCTGCGGCTGGCCCCGTCGTTGTAGTAGATGATGTGCCCGCTTCGGTCCGTCGCGATCACGATGTCGGTGGATCGCGCGATCAGCTTCTCGAGCTTTTCCTTCGAGAGCGGCATGGGCCCAGAAGCGTAAGTCGGGCACCGCCCACGGGCAAGAGCGGGGCGCCGGCTCTACTCCATCCCCCGTTCGGCGAGCCAGCGCTCGGCGTCGATGGCCGCCATGCAACCGGTTCCCGCAGCGGTGACGGCCTGACGGTAGATCGGATCCATCGCGTCACCGCAGGCGAAGACGCCCTCGACGTTGGTCAGGCTCCGGTCCGGAACCGTCTCGATGTACCCGACCGCGTTCATGTCGATCTGACCGCGGACGAGCTGCGTATTGGGCTCGTGGCCGATCGCGATGAACAGCGCTTCGACCGGCAGCTCGCGGATCTCGTCGGTCTTCACGTTGCGCGCTCGCACCCCGGTCACGAACTCCTCTCCGATGACTTCTTCGACGACCGAATCCCAGACGAATTCGATCTTCTCGTGGCCGAGCGCGCGCTCCTGCATGATCTTGGACGCGCGCAGCGCGTCCCGGCGATGGATCACGGATACCTTCGTCGCGAAGCGGGTCAGGAAGAGCGCCTCCTCGAGCGCCGTGTCGCCGCCCCCCACGACCGCCATCGGCTTGCCGCGAAACAGCGCGCCGTCGCACGTCGCGCAGGCCGACACCCCCTTGTTCATCAAGCGCTGCTCGGATTCGAGCCCGAGCCACTTCGCCGAGGCGCCCATGGCCAGGATCAGGGCGTCCGCGCCAAAGGTGCGCTCGGAGATCCGCACCCGAAAGGGCCGCGCGGCGCAGTCGATCTCGACGGCATCCTCCCGGATGATCTGCGCCCCGAAGCGCTCGGCCTGCTTCTGGAACAGCTCCATCATCTCCGGACCCGTCACACCCTCGGGAAAGCCCGGGTAGTTCTCGACGTCCGTGGTCAACATCAGCTGCCCGCCGAACTGGAGCCCCGCGATCACCAGCGGCTCGAGCTCCGCGCGCGCGGCGTAGATGGCCGCCGTGTAGCCGGCCGGGCCGCTGCCCACGACGATGACGCGGCGGTGCTCGACCGGCGCTTCGGCCTGCTTCGCGGGATCGCGCGCGCTGCCGAGCAGCGGGTCCAGCTTACCGGCGCTCTCGAGCGCGGACAGCTCGTCGAAGCCGCCGACGTGGGTCTCGCCGACGAAGATCTGCGGGACCGTCATTCGACCGCTGCGCTCGATCATCTCCTCGCGGCGCCCCGGCTCGGCCTCGATGTCGATCTCCGTCCACTCGACGCCCTTGGAATGCAGCAGCCGCTTGGCCATCGCACAGTACGGGCAGCTGTCCCTGGTGTAGATCACGATCGACATCGGGCTCGCCTCCTCGCGCCCGCCCCGGGCGCGCTCGCTTGTGGGATCGCAAGGGTGCTCTCTTCAATAGCGCGCGTACTCGATCAGGCGCTCGAAGGAGCGCTCCCACTCGCCTTCCCAGCACTCGAGCACGACCTGACCCGGGCTCTTGCCGAGCGCGAGCTGCTCGAAGATCGGGTCGAGGAACACCGACTCGTCGGGCGCGATCGGGCCCGCGTGGCCGATCCGCTGGAGGCCGCCGCGCGCGATCTCGGCGAGCTCGAGGGCCAGGTCGAGCACCGGGCGCCCCGCGTAGCGCGCGGCCAGGCCCTGGCGAGAGACCGCGTCCATCGCCGCCTCGCGCTCGGCGTGGCCGGCGTCGACCAGGCCCGCGGCCGCCGCGCGGGCGCTCGCGTCGTACAGGATGCCCTTCCAGAGCGCGGGCAGAGAGCACGTCGGCCCGGGCGGCACCGCGTCCGCGCAGCGCACCTCGATGAACTGCTTGACGCGGACCTCGGGAAACAGCGTCGTGAGGTGGGTATCGAAGTCGGCGAGCGTCGCGCGCTCGCCCCCGCGGCCGCGTTCGAGGAACTCGCGAAAGGTCATGTCGTGGGCCGGCAGGTAGCGCCCCTCGCGCACGATGAAGAACATCGGCACGTCGATCGCCCACTCCACGTAGCGCCGGTAGCCGAAGTCGGGCTCGAAGGCGGCCGGCAGCATCCCGCAGCGGTCCGGATCGGTGTCCGCCCAGGCGTTCAAACGCCGCGACACGAAGCCGTTGGCCTTGCCGTCGGAGAGGCTCGAGTTCGCGAAGATCGCCGCCACGATCGGTGAGACGACGAGCGCCGCGCGGACCTTCTCCACCATGTCGCGCTCGGACGCGTAGTCGAAATTGGCCTGGACGGTCGCGGTCGAGAACATCATGATCAGCGCGCGCGACCCGCGCGTGGGCAGGTAGCGGCGCATGATCCGGTAGCGCTCCTTGGGCATGATCGGCAGCCGGTCGACGGAGTGGATCGGGTGGATGCCGAGGCCGAGCCACACGATGTCGAGCGGCTCCGAAACACCGCGTACCAGCTCGAGGTGCGCGTGGAACTCCTCGCAGGTCTGGAAGATCGTGCGCAGCGGCGCTCCCGAGAGCTCGAGCTGGCCGCCGGGCTCGAGCGTGATGCTCGCGCCGTCGCGTTGCAGCGCGACGATGTTTCCGTCCTCGAAGAACGGCTCCCAGCCCGCCCGATCGGCGATGCCCTGCAGCAGCGCGGCGATGCCGCGGTCGCCTGCGTATTCGACCGGGCTCCGATCCGCCCCGTGGAGGCCGAGCTTCTCGTGCTCGGTGCCGACCCGCCAGCGCTCCGGCGGCTTTTCGCCGGCGCGCAGGAACGCGACGAGATCGTCGATGGATTCGACCGGAACCGGGGGGACTTTCGACGTACCGCTCACGCTGGGCCCTCGTGGAGAGCGTAGAGGTCGGGCTGGACGAATGCGACGAGCGCGCAGAGCACGGCGTGGCGCGCGTATTCGGCCCGGGGCAGCACGCCGGCGCTCAGGCGGCCGATGTTGCCGACGCCGATCGCCGACGGTCGCGCCGCGGGCGGGCCGCGGCGAAGCTCCCAGAGGCGATCGAAGACCGCGCCGATCGGCTCGCGATCGCGCACCGCGACGAGCGAGCACTCGGGTGGATACTCGAACGCCGAGGAGAAACCGAGCGAGGTGCGCTCGCCGTCGGTGATCGCCGCGCAGCCGATGTTCCAGTGCGCGATCGCACCTTCCGACTCGCCGGTGGGAAGCGGCACGAGCCCGTCCTCGATCCCCACGCCCAGATCACACGGCGCGCCGCGCGCGGCCTGCGCGGCGCGGCTGCGCGCCCCGCGCACGATCTCGTCGAACCCCAGCGGTTGCTCGGGCACACGGCTCGCGACCGCGACGCCGTCGACCCGCGCGCGGGGCGCGTAGGCGCCGATCGCGCTGCGAACCGCGGCCAGCTTCGGCTCGTTGACCGAGCCGACCCGCACCCAGCGGACGTCGGCCAGCGGCTTGTCCGGGAGACCGCCCGTCACCGCGGCGCGGCCTCGTCGACCCCGACGCGGCCGCCGCGCACCCGCCCGCGAGCCGCCCCGTGCCGCACGGCGGAGCTGCGCGCTCGCCCGCCGGACGTGAGGTAGAGCGGCTCGAGGCGCGGGCTGGAGCCGATCGCGAGGGGGGGCGCACGCATCGCCGGGGGAACGTACCCGCGCGCCGCCCAACCGACCACATCGCGCCCGGGTCCGGGCGCGGCCGAGCTGGGGTGCGGAGTCCCGGACCTAGAGCGCCTCGTCGGCGGCGACGAGCGTGCCGGAGTCGAGCGAGGCGAGCAGGATGTCGCGACGGGCCTGGAACTCGTCCGCGAACTGCTCGGGGAGCGGGGGGCCCTGGGGTGCCGGCAGCTGGATCGGGTTCACGTACTTGCCGTTCTTGGCGACCCGAAAACAGACGTGCGGGCCCGTCGACAATCCCGTGCTCCCCACGTAGCCGATCACCTGCTTCTGGCTGACGGGCTGGCCCACGTGGAGCCCGTCCGCGAAGCGCGAGAGGTGGGCGTAGTAGGTCACGTAGCCGTCCCGGTGTCGGATCTTCACGAGGTTGCCGAAGCCGCCCGCGCGGCCGCTGTAGATCACCTCGCCGCCCGCCACCGCGAAGACGGGGGTGCCCGAAGCCGCCGCGTAATCGATCCCGTGGTGCGGGCGCATGATCTTGAGGATCGGGTGGCGCCGGGCCGCCGAGTATCGCGAGGTGACGCGCGCGTAGCGGACCGGGGCCATCATGAACTCGCGCTGAACCGTGCTGCCGTCGGGCCGGTAGTATCCGCCGCGCCCCGCTTCGGATTCGAAGTAGAGCGCGGTGTACTCGCCCGCCGCGCCCGCATAGCGCGCCGCGAGGATCCGGCCCGGGCGCACGAAGATCTCCTCGCCGTCCTCGCCGGTGCGGAACAAGCGCTCGTAGAGGATCCTGAACTCGTCACCGGTCCGGATCATGCGCGAGAAGTCGACGTCGTAGGCGAAGACGTCTGTGAAGTCGCTCGCGAGCTGCGGCGCGCCGCCGAGATCGGTGATCGCCCCGTAGAGGCTGGAGGTGACGATGCCCGCGATGATCGCGGGGCGCGGCCAGAGCTCGGCCTCGTCCCGCACCACCGCGTAGCCGCCGTCCGCGGTGCGGCTCAGGTCGTAGCCGATGATCGGCGAGATCTGGTAGTGGAACGCCTCGATCTCGCCGTCCGCGGCCTGCACGAGCCGATAGCGGTGGCCGGGCTGCGCGTGGCGGAAGTCGTAGTGCCCGGCCATCTCGCGCGCGATGCGGTGGACGACCTGCGGGCTCACGCCCTGCGCGGTGAGCGAGCCCAACAGGCTGTCGCCGCGCTCGAGCACGCCTTCGCGGATGCGCCGCCCGGATCCCTCGGACTCCGTGGATGTGGCCCCGCCAGCGGTTGCGGGCTCGGCGCCCGGAGTTTCGGCCAGCGGCTGCGCGCTCGGGCCCGCCGCGGTCGGTTGCGCGGCCAGCGGGCTCGCTCCGCTCGGGCCCGCGGCGCTCGGATCTCGGATCGTCCCGGCCGCGGCGACCCCAGCCGAAGCGTTCGAATCGGCGCCGCTCGAGCCCGCGGCCGCCGCCGCCAGATCGCTCGAGGCTTCGAACTGCGGGGTCGCGGCGCTTGCGAATGGGGACGACGACGCCGCGTTCGAGGGGCCCGGCTGCGGCGCGCCGAGCAGCGCGCCAAGCACCGCGCAGACACCCGCGGCGAGTAAGGCGATCGCGATCGCCGATGTCCGCCGACCCGGCGCTGGGCGGCTCATTCGCATGGCCCCGGCACCCCCTCCGAGCGCGGCGCGATTCCGACCATCGCCCATGCCCGCTCCGCGCGGCCTATAGTTAGCCTCCGGCGGCCCGAGATGCACGGCATTTGCCGCACTCCGGAGCCGCACCACGGGTGGTCATCCGATGCGCGCCGAACCCAAGCCTGCTCCCCTGGGGGAAGCGGCCCTCGCCAAGCGCCGCGCCGCGATGCCAAGTGGCCGGATTTGCGGGCTTTCGCGGAAGGCCGCGCGGCGGCCGGGCGCGCGCGGCGTCGCGCCGCGGTGCGTCGTCGGAGCGCTCCTGGCAGTCATCGCGAGCGGCGGCTGCGCGACCCGCAGCGGCGATTTCCCGTACCAGGGGGCGGAGTTCGAACGCGCCAAGGACCGCGCCGCGCAGCTGCTCTCCGAGGCGGTCCGGATCCAGACCGTCAACCCGCCCGGTGACGAGCGGCCCCTCGCGGAGCTGTTCTCGCAGGCGCTCGCGAAGGGCGGCGTCGAAGCCCGCGTGATCTCTACACCGAATGGTGACTCCACGATCGGACGCGCCGCGGCCTGGGGCGTGGTGCGCGGGAGCGGCGCAAGGCGCCCGATCGTGCTGCTCTCCCACCTCGACGTCGTCCCGGCGGATCGCACCGCCTGGCGCGGCGATCCGTTCGCGGGGGTGCGCGACGGCGACTACGTGCTCGGCCGCGGCTCGCTCGACGCGAAGGGCATCGCGGTCGTCCACCTGCTCACCCTGCTGGAGCTGGCCGACCGCGACCCACCGCTCGAGCGCGACGTGATCTTTCTCGCGACCCCCGACGAGGAGACCGGCGGAGCGGACGGCGCGGGCTTCCTCACCCGCGAGCATCCCGAGCTGCTCGGCGGCGCGAGGTACCTGCTGACCGAGGGCGGCGGCATCCTCAACCGCGGCAGCGGCGAGCCCGCGCTCTGGCGGATCGGCATCGCCGAGAAGAGCCCGTGCTGGCTGCGCGTGGTCGCGCGCGGAACGCCCGGGCACAGCTCCGTCCCCCCGCTGGACGCGGCGGTTCCGCGACTGATCGCGGCGCTGGAGCGCGTGGGTCGGATGGAATCGCCAATTCTGGTGGTGCCGGAGGTCGCGCGGATGTACCGCGCGTTGGCGCCGCTCGCGCCGCCCGAGGACGCCGCGGGCTACGCGGACCTGGCCCGCCACCTGGCCGACGATCCGGCCTTTCGACACCGCTTCATGACGCTGCGCCAGCAGGCGGCGCTGGTGACCAACACGCTCACCGTCACGGTTCTCCAGGGCAGCGAGCGCACCAACGTGCTGCCCGCGCAGGCCGTGGCGCACATCGACGCGCGGCTCGTGCCGGGCGAGACCTGCGAGCTCTTCAGCTGGCGCGTGGAGGAGGCCATCGCGGATCCTCACATCCACACGGAGATCCTGCTCTCGTTCGAGACGGGAAGCTCCCCCACGGACACGCCGCTCTACGCGGCGATGGAGTCCGTCGCCGCGCGCTCCGACCCGCCCGCCAACACCGCGCCGTCGGTGACGATCGGCTTCACCGACGCCCACTACTTCCGCGACCTCGGGATGATCGCCTACGGCTTCGTGCCCCGAGCGCTGCGGCGCGAGGACCTCGCCGGCGTGCACGGCCGCGACGAGCGCGCCGACGTCGGAGCCATCGCGAGAGCGGTGGGCACGCTGATCCAGATCCTCGAGGAGCTCGACCGCCTGGACTGAGCGCGCCGGCGTGTAGCGCAGCGCTGGTCGGGGAGACAGCTTGAATCAGCTATTTTCTGTGATTGCTCGAGTTCTGTGGCAGCGTCTTTTTCCATTCCAGCGCAATCGTTTTCAAGCGGTGAACCACCTCCGGATGCCGATCCGCGAGGTTGCTCCGCTCTTCTGGGTCATCGACGGGTCGATACAATTCCGTGCGTTCCTCGTCGAGGTCAACGAGCAACTTCCACTGGCCGTCGCGAATCGCCAACCGAGTTGATCGATAGGCCGAATTTCCGGGAGACGAAAATCGCCACTCCCAGAGAATCGGTCGCGTACGCGGGCGACTTTCACCGAGTAGTACGTCGCTCATGTCCTCGCCATCCAGATCATACCCCTCCGGCAAACGAGCCCCGATCAGTCTGGCCACCGTCGGTAGGAAATCGACCGCGGTCAACAACGATACCCTGTCGTGCCGACCTGCCTCGATCTTACCCGGCCATCGCACCAGCAGCGGCATGCGGATGCCACCCTCGTACAGGCTCCGCTTACGGCCGCGTAGCACACCGGGGAATCCCATTCCCGCATTGGATCCGGCAAAGACGTTATAGTCTTCCGGCCCGTTATCGCTCGACATGAAGACAATGGTATTCTCGGCAAGATCCTGCGCGTCGAGAAAATCAAAGAGCCGACCCAACGCAGTATCGAGCCCGGTCATCGCCGCGCAGAACACCTTCATCTGCTGCTGTGGATCCTTTGCGTCGGCCACGTACAGCCGCATCCAGCTCGGAAAATCCTCGGGCGACACCTGCAGGTCGTCGTAGACGGCCAATTCCTCCGGCGTTGGGTTCAGGGTGGCGTGCGGGATCAGCGTCCATAGATTGACGTAGAACGCCTGATCCCGATGCGCTTCGATGAACCGGATTGCTTCGTCAACGAACAAACCGGTAGATTTCGCACCGAAGTAGGGATCTTTCGTCGTCTCTCGCTTCTCTCTCCACGCCGCTCCTGCCGAACCGACGGTGCGATACACATCGACACCGTAGGCTTCGGGGTTCGGTGCCCCTCTGCCTTGGCCCATGTGCCACTTTCCGAAGTGCGCAGTGGCGTAGCCGGCCGACCGGGCCAGATCGAACACAGTCGTCAACTCCGGATCGAGCCAGTTGGGCATATCGCGATTCGCATTCTTGGCGTGCGTAGCGAATGCATCGTGAATCCCATGCCGAGCCGGGTAATGGCCGGTCATGAATGCCGCGCGGCTGGGCGAGCAAACTGGACTGGCGACGTAGAACTGCTCGAATCGAGCCGATTGGTCCACGAGACGGTCGATATGTGGCGTCTTCATGTAAGGGTGTCCGAAGGATCCGGCGTCGGCCCATCCTTGGTCGTCCAACAAGATGAAGACGATGTTCGGACGACTCGGTGTCGAATCGCCGGTCGAAGGCGCGGTACACGACAGCAGTTTCATCGCGATGGGCACCAACAACAGACGTGCGAACCGATGAGTCATCGTCGGGTCTCCGATAGCACACTGTGGGTCATTATCACCGTTCTTCGATCTGCAAAGCAAGCGCTGTTCCTCCTGGTGCTTCGCCGAATCGACATTGAAAGCATGGTAGATAAACACAAAGGAGCGTTATGAATCTCGACCCAAGACGCAACTTGAATCACCTGCCCCCCCCTGCCGCAGCGCCGCGGCTCGGTCGGGACCCACTTCGCGATGGATTCCCGCTCCATGCGGAGCTGAGGATCCTGCCGTCCGACGCGCATCGAGCCTGGCCAAAGCCGGTCTATGGAGATACTCAACCGTCCAATTTGTAGGACCGCTGTGCCATGTAGCTCGAGGCGGCTGCGATGAATTTTTCAGATCTGGGGTCGTGCACGACCTCGGGTGCGGCCAGGTAGAGATTGGATTCGAGGAACTGCGGGCCCTGATTGGTGAGGGCCACGTCGAAGCCGAGAAAGAACACCTCCGGATAGACTTCGCGATGTAACTTCAGTGCCATCTCGATCATCGCGGGCACGGCGGGGAGCCGGATCCCGTCGAAGCGTTGACCCGTCAGCGGATGGCAGTCGAATTCTCGGCCATCGACGCTGCGGCCGGTCTTGCCGAGCACGCCGCTGGCATCGACACCTACTGCCATACTCGAGTGGGTGTTGAATGCGTCCGTGAGGATTTCGGCCAGCGGCACCTTGAGCTGGATCGCCAGGACGTCGGGGCCGTCTCGCCCCCACACGGTCGCGACGCGAAAGCAACCCATGGTGTTGACTCCAGAGAGCTTTCGCAGCACGTCATGCGGATATAGCCGATCTTGAACGATCCAGCCGCCCTGCTTCACCCAATGCTCCGCCTCACGAGGGTCGGCGGTGGTGCGGAGACCTCGACCTTGGGCGGAGAAGGTCGGCTTGATGATGTATTCGCGCGCGGCCAGCGGGAAGTCTTCCTGCGCATAGGTGCGAGGATGCGGGATGCCCAATCGACGACACGTGCGGTAGAAGTCGTCTTTCAGCGCCACCCGGTAGGATGCCGACTCCCCCTGGGCGAGATCCAGCAGGGCCGCCGCCAGGCACACCATGGCGTTGACGGGATAGCTGCTGCTCGATGGAGTCAAGAGTTGAAGCGGGTGGGTCACCAGATGACGCCATGCCCTCAGCGCGCTCCACGGCTCGCGGCTCTGCAGTCGGGTGCGCCTGGCGGCAGCCAACGCCGCGACGGGGAGCAATGCCAGATAGGGAACCCACAGCCGATAGCGCGAACGGATCAGCCACTTCATGAGGCGCTGCCGCAGCGCCGACGAGTCGGATGCCACCACCGGCACCAGCTGGGTGGCCAGCTCGGCGGCGCTGATCTTTCCCGTGCGTGAGACGATGCAGCGCGTGCACCAATGGCGGAAGAGGATGCGAATGGAGAAGAAGTGGAGGTCGCTAGCCGACTCCGGCTTGCGGCGGAAGCCGAACAACCAGACGAAGAGGCGCGCGTAGTAGGCGATTGCGGTCATCAATATCTGGGCGTGCCGGTTCCGCGGCCTCATTGTGACGGGCCGGGCGAGTTTGGACAAGCCCGGAGTGGACTCGACGGATCGACGCGAGATCGTGTCTTCTCCTTCAGAACGGGTTGCGATCGAGCTGCACCTGGTGGGTCTGATGGACGTTCAGGACGGGATATGACACGAAATCGCGGACAACCTCGAGGCCAATCCGCGCGCCAGCTGCGCCGTACCATTCGGGCTAGAACGGGGCTCGGCCGCTCGAGTGGGCGCCCGATCCGATCGCGGCGTTGGGAGCGGCCCGCCCGCAGCGGCTTCGCGTCACGCGCTTTGCAACCTCCAGGTCGACCGCCTGCCCGCGGCTATGCTTCCGGGCAGCGGCCCGGTTGGCGAAGCTCGCTGCTACGGCGCGATTCAACAGAAGCGAAATCCCTCGATGACGAGCGCGCTCCAAATCCTGATCACCTTGCTGCTCGGGGGCGGGGCGCTGATCGCGACGGCGCGCGCGTTCGGGGCGCTCGCGCGACGGGCGCGGCAGCCCGCGGTCGTCGGCGAATTGCTGGCCGGCGTCTTGCTCGGACCGACCGTCTTCGGAGCGCTCGCACCGGCGGCCGCCGCGTTCGTGTTCCCCGCAAGTGGCGCGGCGGCGAGCGCGCTCGACCTGCTGGTTCAGCTCGCGCTCGCCCTGTTCATGCTGACCGCGGGGTTGGAGGTCGATCTCTCGACGATCGTGCAGCGGCGCCGCGTCGTGATCGCGCTCGCGGCCGCGGGCACCGCCGTGCCATTCGCCCTCGGCTTTGGCGCCGCGTGGCTCGCTCCCGCGCGGTTCGGCGCGCACGGCGATTCCGAGGCGCTACTGCTCGCCCTCTTTCTGGGCACGGCGCTCTCGATCTCCGCGCTCCCGGTGATCGCGCGGATCCTCAAGGACATCGGCGTGTACCAGAGCGAGCTCGGGATGCTGATCGTGGGGACCGCGTTCCTGAGCGACTTCGCGGGCTGGACGCTCTTTGCGCTGACGCTCGGCATGCTCGTCGAGGGCGAAACCGGGGCTCCCTCACCCGCCACCGCGATCGGGCTCGCCATTGCGTTTGCACTCTTCACACTCAGCGCGGGTCGGTCTCTGATCAACCGGGCGATCGAGCGGATCCACCGACCGGGGCGTGGCTCGGCGCGAACCCTTGCGCTGGTGGTGTGGGTCGCGCTGCTCGGCAGCGCGTTTACCGAGTGGCTCGGGCTCCACGCGGTCTTTGGCGCGTTCCTCGTCGGCGTCGCCACCAGCCGCTGCCCCGCGTGGCCGGAGGCCTCGCGCGCGACGCTGAAGCGCTTCGTGTCGCGCTGGCTCGCCCCGCTCTTCTTCGCGAGCATCGGCACACGCGCGAACTTTGCCGCGAGCTTCGACGCCGAGCTCGTCGCAGCGATCCTGCTGCTCGCGTGCCTCGGAAAGCTCGTCGGTTGTGGATGGACCGCGCGTCGGCTCGGGATGTCTCGGGCGCACGCCTGGGCGGCCGGGCTCGCGCTCAACGCGCGCGGCGCGATGGAGATGGTGCTGGCGGCGACTGCGCTCGAGATGGGCGTGATCGCCGCGCCCCTGTTCGTGGCTCTCGTGGTGATGGCGCTGCTGACGTCGCTCGCGAGCGGACCGTTGATTCAGCGCATCCTCGCCCGCTAGAAGGCCGCAGCGCGCTGGTTTTAGATCGGGCCGCCCGGATCACAGCTCCGGCTACTCGATGAAATAACCGAGCTCGTCCTTCGGTACGGGGAGATCGATCGGCGCTTCGATCATGATCAGGGTCTTTCCGCGTGCCATCACGCAACCGAGGACTGGCAGCGATGTCTCGCTGTCACCGTGGAAGGCCCGCATCTTTACGTAGGGATCCACCATCTCCGGTTTTACAAAGAGGAAATGGCCGGCCTTTGTCCGCAGCACTGCCGCTGACTCGCCAGGCCAGGCCAGGCAGTTGTTCAGCGCCGTGTCTTCGGCGTCGGCCTCTGCAATCCGTGGAGAGCTCAGCAACGATTGCGCAGCGGTGTTGAACAGAATGGCTGGCCCCCGAGAGGCGGAAACCGAAAGATCGGCAAGGCCCGTCAACGATCGAATCGCTTCGTCGTCGAGTGTGGGGAGTTTGTTCCAGTAGTCATCCTTGACTTCCGACCAGCGGTATCGCTTTCTCGTGAAGCGTTCCCGTGGCGTCTTCGTCGAGTCGCTGCCGATGCGACGCAGTGCCTCGACCGGGCAGACGTACCGGAACGCATCGCGGTAGTAGGCGAGAAAGCCGGCCCAGTCCTGCCCGATGTCCGCGTTTCCGTATCCCAGCGCCCTCGGATTTCTGTAGAGCATCCGGCGTCCGCCCGCATGCTCCCCGATCTTCTCGTCGATTGCGCGAATCAGCGTCGACAGGAGCGCGAAGGTGATCGCTGTTCGCGAGGTGGCGAGCGTGGTTCTGCCGTCTTCAGGTCTCGGCCAGACCACCTGCTTCTTCTGCGCCACGATCGTCGTCCTCGATGATCTGGAATGGGCGCCTCCGTAGATGAAAATCGCGAGATCGCAGGTGTCGTCACCGGTTCTCCCCGATGAACCCCGAGGCTTCCAAACGGGGCGCGGGTCGAAGACCCACCCCCTCCCCGTTGTCTCCAGGTGCAGCGGTTCCTCCATCCAGGTCATTTCCGCTTCGACGCGAATGGCGCCACGGGAAAAAGCGAAGATCGTATCCTCGATCAGCCCGAGCCCCTCTTGGATGTTCTTGGCCCGCTTCTCCTGCTCGCGGAACACGCCCTGTAGCAGCCGGCCACGGCTGTCCCGGGTATCCGTGCTGGTGACTCGTGCCTCTCGCAGGAGCACCACCTGCATCCGGAAGTTTCTTGGAGCAACGCGGCGCGCGTTGGCCCCCGCTTCCTCGAGTCCGGCGGCCAGATCCTTTGCATAGCAACGGTCCCGGTAGCGGCGATTCAGCGTCCGATTCGGCGTGACCTCGATGTATTCCTTGCCACACTGCAGCACGCCGAGCAGTCTTCCCGCATCCCCGAACGCTGCGCAAAGCCGGCTATCGGAAGCGAGCAGACACCAC